>CAYNZI010000615.1:0-2290 GCA_964401565.1 uncultured Spongiibacteraceae bacterium | reverse complement strand
CCACCGATCCAGCCGTAGACTCAATTGATGACGCGCCCCGTGATGGTCGAGCTACAGCAATACCCGCCGAGTCAGCCAACATCTTGTTAACCTGATTATTGGTTAACTGACCACCGGCATTGAGCGACTGCGCTAGGTTTTCAGGCGTACTACCCTTCACCAACGAGTCAGCTGATTGCGCGGAGGCCGCTAAGTTACCATCCATAGCGGATGAAGAAGAAAGATGAAACCCACTGCCTGGTGCTGTGCCAGCGATACGACTTCCGTCAGCCCCCTGTGACAATGCTCCAGCCAGAGCCGTATCGCTACGACCCCCTGTCGATAATTTGGAGCCAGTGCGTGAATCGATCGATTGAAGAACCTGACCTGCTTCGCTCTCTGACGCACGGGCCATCATCTGTGGACTGGTCACGACGTTCTCAGGCTCAGCAGCCACTAATTCATCACCTCTGGAAGAAAACCCTTCTCCAGACTGACGAATGTTATCGCTATTTTCACGAGCCAAAGCACCCTCGGTAATACCCATTGTATCCAAAGCAGCCAGAAACCCACTAGGGTGCTGATCTGACGCAATTCCGTTGACCATGTACCCCAACGGCAAGGGATCGCCATCGCCCGGCAATAGATTGCCATCAAGGCCTGACTGCGACGCTGAAGTAGCAGATTTGAAAGCGGCCTGATCTGTTGTCAATGACGCTTCCGTCGGCACGTCAGAGGTCAATCCATCACTATTAGCATTGTCACCTTGACCCGCAGCAGGGACTTTTTCAGACGCCCGCTGTTTATCCATAACGTCGGAAAACTCTTTAGTATTTAATGCGTTATCTGTTGTAGTCGCACTTTGTGCGACCTGATTAGATGCGACCTGAGACGACTGAACCGAGCTCGCTAACAGAGGGTTTGTATCAAGGCCTTGCCCGGTGGAATTCATTGTATTGTCCGTGTATTGATGAAATCAGCAATGGTTCTACGGGTAACAATGCAATAAGACTGCCAACTACAACTTTTCTGCGCGAGACAGTGTAAATGTGACCCTGACTTTCTCCAATGCGGCTTTCACTTGCTCATGCTCTTCGACGATATATGTCATCAACTTACCGCTTCCAACTGTGATACCGCTGAAGGCTAACCCTTCTAAGTCCTGACACAACACGGCCAGCACTCTTGCCGCCATATTCCCTGCACTGCCCTTCAAGCTGTGCACAGCCCGACGGAGCGATTCGGCGTTATCCTCATCAATGGCCTTCTGTATCGCAATCAAAAGATTTCCACTGTCATCGAAGAACGCGTCTACTAGCAGAGGAAAATCCTCCCCCATCACAACCTGTAATTCTTTCAACGCGTCGACGTCTAGCGAGGGTTGAACTGCATTCATGTTTTATCCCCAATTTCTGGCGAACCAGCTGGAATGGTGTTATCACCATGTGTCGTTGTTAAAAACCCGGTCAACTGTTGAGTCTATTCATTGACTATCACCCCACAGGAAACTAGCACAGACAACATTGCCCCGCCCCGAATACTCGATAGAGTGGCAAATTGAGCTTAGCAAGCTTATACCTCGACCGGAATAGCTGTCAGTGAGGG
The DNA here is from genome assembly GCA_964401565.1 of uncultured Spongiibacteraceae bacterium. Lineage (GTDB taxonomy): Bacteria > Pseudomonadota > Gammaproteobacteria > Pseudomonadales > Dasaniaceae > Oceanicoccus. The sequence goes on along the minus strand of CAYNZI010000615.1, from coordinate 706 downwards.
GAAGGTCATCATCAAGCTGCTTATAGTCGAAACCCTCTCCACTATCCTCAATAATGATTTTGAGATTGCCGCCATTGCCTGTTCCCTTGTAATGCAACTGAATTCCAATGGCCCCCTCCTGTAAGTGCAGCAAACGCTGCTCTCGCAATCGATAATATTCATCAAAACCCGAAGGCGAATCTTTTAACGACGATTTCAATTTCAACACGCCGTGTTCCAACGCATTGGCATACAGCTCTGTCAAGACAGTAAAAATTTGTCCACCAAAATTACGCAAGTACGGCACTTGTATTAATATATGTAACAACATGGGAAGCGGATCAAAGTTACTCAATGTCTCAGGGCGCAATTCGTATTTTAAACTCCAATCCCTGGGTCCGATTTGTTTGCTGCCAGTAAAATCAGGCCGGTCGGCATTAAAATCGTTCGGCGCAACAACTTTGACCTCAACGATAGAGACATCATCACTGACAGTCTCATGGGATAAAAAACTCACTAACGCTTCGTTTATCTCGTCAAATAGCCGCTCGGGTTGCGTATTCTTTTCAAACACGTCAAACAAGCGCTCTTCGCCAAACATGTCTGAATGGCTATTTGTAGCCTCGTGAATACCATCTGACCAAAGAAAAAGTCTGTCGTCTAGTTGAATTTCGAATGTTTCTACTGAACCATCAAAACTTTCACTGTCACGTATTCCAAAGGGAAC
>CAYNZI010000614.1:0-2293 GCA_964401565.1 uncultured Spongiibacteraceae bacterium | reverse complement strand
ATCGAGTCCATTTACAGCAGGACCCAACATAAACGGCAGCCGATACCTACAATATATGATTAACTCCAATGATGCTCAGCCCCGCGCACTGAATTTACTCAGCTATGATTAGCCGTAAGATGGGCGTTGATAGTAACCAACAAGAAAACCTGACGTTGTTGAAAGTCTATACGGTTTACCGTATTTTTCTGTGCATCGCGTTACTGGCTACTTTTCTATTGACGACCAATATAGCCCTAGTAGGCGGACTGAAACCAAACCAGTTTCTTTATTCGACCGCGCTTTACTTGGTGGCAAACTTGTTTGGCCTGGCGGCTATTTTACCCAAAAAAAATCCATTCAACAGCCAACAATTATTCGCCAACTTTCTCTTTGATATAGCTGCAATCATTGTCATTGCCGATGCCAGCAACGGTGTCGACAGTGGTTTGGGCATTCTTCTCGTCGTTATAGTTGCAGCAAGCAGTATTGTTTTACGAGGCCAGCTCGCCGCACTAATTGCTGCAATTGCCAGCATAGCTATCATTGCAGATACCGCCAGACTTATTGGTAGTGGTAGCATAGAAACATCGGGGTTCGTATCAGCGGGCCTACTTGGAATGACGTTTTTTATCACTTCATTGTTGATTCAAAACCTCGCGAAAAGAATACGCAACGCACAAGTGCTCGCCGATGAAAGGGCATCTGATGTCCTTCGATTGCAATCGCTGAACCAGCAAATAGTTCAGCGTATGCGAACAGGCATAATAGTGACCGATCAACATGGCAGAATTCAGCTGTGCAACGCAGCTGCCGATGAATTCCTTACGCCCGTTAACATCGTCCCTGGATCAAAAAACAATAGTCTGGTCGTTCTTCCGCCCTTGTTGATGGAAAAATTCCATCAGTGGAAAATGAGACCACAACTCAAGTCTGCACCATTCAGAACAACAGAGACCGGCAGAGAAATCAACGCCAGTTTTTCAGCCCTAAACAATGACGAGGGCAAAGACACGCTTATTTTTTTGGAAGATAACCGCCGTCTTTCACAGCGTGCTCAGCAAATGAAACTCGCGTCGCTGGGTCGACTGACGGCCAGTATCGCCCATGAAATACGCAACCCGCTCAGTGCTGTCAGTCATGCTGCACAATTGCTCGACGAATCTGACATGCTCGACCGCGCCGATAGAAAACTGTCATTGATCATTCAGAATCATTCGAAACGAATGAATAACATCATCGAAAATGTACTGGAGCTGTCACGACGAAACGCTCCAAATCCGGAAAAAATCATACTAAAAAACTGGCTGCAACATTTTGTCAGCGAATTTGAACCAGAAAACAATCAACCATTTGATATTAAAATCACTGACCATGAAAAAAACACAACCGTTACTTTCGATAGCAGCCAGCTCACTCAAATCATTACCAATCTGACCCAAAACGGGCTTCGTTATAGCTTTCAGAAGAATGGAACTGCAACACTAACCTACAGCATTCATCTAAACACAGACACGTTACTTCCTGTGCTGGATATCATTGACGAAGGTCTCGGAATTAATGAACCTGAACAGGAACATTTATTCGAACCGTTCTATACTACAGAGACAAAAGGCACTGGACTTGGCTTATATATCTCACGTGAATTGTGTGAAGCCAATGAAGCCAGACTGGATTACTTGCGGAACGACGACAATAAGAGTTGCTTTCGAATCAGCTTTCCGCACCCAGACCGACGCCTTTCAACTGAATAGCCTTCCCTCCCTTACGGAACAGTCATGCCATGCGTAACAATCGTGTTTTAATAATTGATGATGAGCCCGATATTCGAGAACTATTGGAAATTACCATCAATCGCATGGGGCTGGATACGGACAGCGCCGAAAATGTATCCACTGCCATTTCATATTTGGAAGCAAACGACTATGGCCTGTGCCTGACAGATATGAAACTGCCTGATGGTGATGGCCTGGACATTATAAGACACGTCCAGCAACAGTACCCCGAGACCCCTGTTGCAATGATCACAGCGTTTGGCAGTACCGAAACGGCCATTGGCGCACTAAAGGCCGGCGCCTTTGATTTCGTCAATAAGCCGATTGATATTGAGCGACTACGCAACCTGATAGACACCGCCTTAAAACTCAGCCAAGGTGCCGAGCAAGTCGACTACGATGATCAAGTTCAACTACTGGGAAAAACACAGATCATTGAATCCTTGCGAGTCAAGGTCAGCAAACTATCCCGCAGTCAGGCGCCTGTGTATATCAGCGGTGAATCTGGCAGCGGCAAAGAAGTTGTCGCTCGCCTGATA
>CAYNZI010000613.1:0-2295 GCA_964401565.1 uncultured Spongiibacteraceae bacterium | reverse complement strand
GTGTTTCCCACGACCGTGGGGATGAACCGGCTAGTTCGGCGGGAGGTATGTCGAGACGACCCCTCATAGCGTTCAAGCGCTACTGGCCGCGCTGCAAATGTTCCAGTTTTAAACCGACCGCCGTTCCGCGGTCAAAACCGTTCCAGTAGGTATGATCATCATCTTTTACGCCCTTGTTTTCTGAATAAACGCCATCTGCACCGTCTGTTATCACATCAAGATAGCGTTCGTTCTGCTGCTCACCTTTGAGATAGAGGTTGAAATAGGCGGTGGCAAAATGATCCATGATGTTATTCATGCGCACGGTATCCCAAACCGGGTCAGTGTAATGACTAGCGCCGGTTTTGTCGTCATTGTTCAAAATTTCAATCGGTAGGGGGTAAGGCGCGCCGGCGCTATGTCCGGCATTCTTAAAGGTTAGTAGATAGCGATCGCTGTTTACTGCTCCTATGAAAATTGCGCGCACGCCATTTTCATACCCTGCCACTTTATCGGCATCGCCAGCGAGGTAAAACGCAGGCACGTTGATACCCGCTAAATCGTCTGCGGTCCAAAAGCCGGCATTCATTCCCCAGGGAGCAATCGCAAAACCTGCCTTAATACGGGAATCAAGATTGTTTCGATACTCTGGATGACCTGTCGAATGAGCGCTCACCAAGGCGTTGGGCGAGATGGCTCCAGCGGCTGCGATGGTGTCGTTGTAGCCCCCACCGAGATTATTAACCAGACCATAACCGCCCATTGAGTAGCCGACTACGCCAGTTTTGTTTGCGTCAACCAATCCATTGAGAAAACTGTTGGAGTCCTCACTGAGGCTAGCTATGTTATCGATGACAAATCGTTGATCAAGTGGTCGATTATAGAGAGTGCTAGAAAAAGCTTGTTGGTCGTCATAGGTGCTATCGGTATGGTCAATCGATGCGACAACATAACCTTTGCTTGCCAAGTTTTCACCCAAGTGACTCATCAAATAGCGGTTCCCCGGGTATCCGTGTGAAATAATAACCAGAGGATAACGAGCATCATTTGAAAGGGGGCTCGCGTTTCGTATTGCCCGTCCGTGAAGTGTGGCCGTGATTGCCGGGTTGCGGGTAATAGCCTTGTACGCCTCACCCTCCATTTGAATGGATTTTGGGTCTGCCGGGTACCATACCTCAATGGTTAGCTTTCGATCGTAAACGACGTTGTCGCTGCCATTGGGCGTATTGACCACATCTATTCGATTTTCATCGACAATGTCCAGCGTGCGTACACCGATCGTGTGTTCACCAAAATGAGCGAGCTCCGGTGCATCATGTCTGATAATATCAATTCGGTTTTCTTGTGCTGAGACTACGCTAGCGGAAACAATAAAAAATACGATTGCGAAAATTCTATCCATTTTCCCATTCCTTAAAAGGCTATCTGAAGGGTGTTGTACCATACGCTGGTGAAGTTGGGGAAAGCGTCATTTTGAAACAAACAAGCTTAACTCTTGAAGGCTTCACCTGCTATTACCGAGGGTGAATAGATTACGGTAGCTTGTTTAGATATACCAGTTTTCGTTTCGTGTGCCGGGGCGCGATGAAGTCGGTTTTTCTATGAAAGATCCTCAGGACTATGGTTTACTCAGAGGAGAGTGGTAAAACGGACCTTATGATTGTAGACAGCGCTATTTCTATGAGTGAATCGACTTATGATTAATTCAAAAAGCGACTTAACAATTATTTATGATAGTGACAGTATCGAGGCTGGGCATGTAAAGTGTCGAAACGAAACGGTAAGTGATGGCAGCAGCGTCGACCCCAACACACAAGAGGAACCACTGATGACAATACCATCGCGTAAGCCTCCATTTTCTAATCGCAGCGGTTTTGCATTCAGCTTACCCCTGAGCATACCCCTGAGCTTAACCCTGGGTGTGACGCTGATGATTGGAGCGGGAAGCGTCGTTAGCGAAACAAATCAGCAGCCCTGGCTGAACAAAACCAGCGCCCCGGAGGTTCGCAGCCAGCAGCTACTTGAGGCGATGACTAAAGCGCAGAAATTTCAGCAATTGGTGGGCGAAGCAGGGCAGGTGCCAGAACTGCCTGAATGTTACGGTGCCCGTCACGTGCCGGGCCTGCCAGAACTGGCTGTCCCAACACTGCGGATTACCAACGGCCCAGTGGGCGTGGGGCAAAATGATTGCGTACCGGCGGAACACGCCAACCCCAATAATGCGCTGTCTTTTTTGACCACCCCTCATTCGGCCAAGGCCACCCAATTACCGTCTGCTATGGCGATAGCGGCATCTTTTGACCGCAACGTAGCCGG
>CAYNZI010000612.1:0-2299 GCA_964401565.1 uncultured Spongiibacteraceae bacterium | reverse complement strand
CTATAGAACCGCCGTGTCCGGCAACGCCATTAACACCATCGAAAGCGATGTTGGTATTGCGTTCCCACAGTAAATCACCGGTTACAGTGTGGTAGGCACGGTACATACCCTCCAGATTGCCAACCAATACCACATCACCAGCGACGGTGGGAGGTGCGGATATACCATGTGCAGGAAAACAGTCCAAAGGCTTACCCGCTGCGTTATTGGCCATTACTTGTTTGCGATCAAATTTGCAAGACGGTTCTATTTTTTGTGTCCAGATGATTTCGCCGGTCTCTTGATTGAGTGCGTGCAACGCCGGTCTGGAGGTGTAACCTTCTCTATCGCCGGGCGGATCGGCAATCGGCACAAAGACTCGCTCGCCATCGTAGGCAATGCCCCAGTGAACTCCACCGAGAGCCGAGCCTTGGCTTAAGCCATTCTGTTCCCATATAACGGAGCCATTGTTGTCTGGGTCCAACGCCCACACAGTGCCAGATTTTTGTCCGGCAAACAGTATGTCTTTGCCATTGGGTAGTGTAGCTATGATGATAGAAGCGCCAAAGTCAAAATCAGGTCCTGCAACCTTTGGGCAGTTGGGGCCTTTGTTACGCCCACATGCGGCGTTGAAAGTGTCATTTTTTGTTGCCTGAAACCGCCATTTTTGTTCACCTGTTTTCAGGTCCAATGCAAAAATAGCATCGCTGGTATCAGTGGCGGGGTCGGAGGTGTTTTCCCCTGTGCCGAAATATAAAACGCCGCGTTTTGTATCGATAGCGGGAGAGTTCCACACCGGAGCTCCCGATGGCCCCCACTGCTGAGTGCCGCTACTTGATAGAATCGTTTTTTGCGCTTTTTCAGTGGTGTCGACTTGCCAGATTTTTTCACCATTAACGGCATTAATAGCGATCAAGCCGCCATGGCCTTGGCAGCATTGGTACGTCGGCGATGCTGCCGACATGATTTCGTAGAGAGACATCGGCACGTATAAAATGTCATCGTTTAAAACGGCTTGTCCGGTAATAGCTGATTGGCTGTGGATAGCCAGATTCTTACGCCAGATTTCTTTTCCGGTTAGCGGGTCCAGGGCATAGACATTCGCTCCGATGTCGCCAAACCACAGTGTGGGCCTACCATCGACTTCACCGAAGCCAATGGCTGAACGCGGGCCAGTTAGCGTCGTATACTCCCATTTCACACAGCCACTGTTGGCATCGAGGGCATAGATTTTGTCGAGATCAAACAGGGCAATGAATAGAGTGTCTCCGATCAGTGCCGGCTGGGAGCGCATCTCGGTAGCATTCGGAAAGGCCATTGCCCACTTTAGTGTTAAGTCGGAAATATTGGCTGAGGTAATACCGCCGCGTTCAGCAGTTTGATAGCGTCGATTTTTTGCGCCATATCCCCAGTCTCCCACGATAGGCCCAGCGTTCAGGTCTACGTCAGTATTGCTACAGGTGAAGCGGGTTACCCAATTGACGGGGACAGACTGGTCTTTGGTTAACCATTTCGCCACAGAGGCTATTTTGTGTACGCCCAAGGGCAATCCTTGAGCTCGCATTTTCCCTTGGGTCAGTGATGTTCTGATGAATTCGGCCGGTTTTTGTTTTAAAGAAGCCAGCGTTGGTGCTTTGGTATTTTCAGATTCATGGCAGCTGGCACAATGGTTTTGGTAGACTACCTCCCCTCGATCGACGCTAATTTCTGTTGTCGACTCTTGTGCATAACTACTGATAGAAAATACAACAAGGATAGATAAGGCCATGCACATTTTTATTATTGTCATTAACGGTGGTCCCTAAAAAATTAAGACATGTATTAAATCTTAGCGATTGAAGGATACAGCATAAAGATAGCTGATTATGAAATCTGGAAATATTGTAATGATTGGAATGGGCGCGCATTCAATGGTGAATGGCGCACCGGGGTGTTCTGGCTACCCGCGAACAGGGGTAGTCAGAACAATCTGTCAGGCAGTAACTTATTGGCTTTAGCCGAGGCGAACCGTTCTATTTGAATTTCAGTGCCCGGTGAGTTACTTTTCCAAATCCCAGCGTTATCAAATCGAGTATGTAGTTTTGATAGAGCTTCCAGGGTTTTTTTGTGCCGGATTTTGGCAGTTTTTCCAATGCCCGCTGAACATAACCGGATGAGAAGTCGAGCATGTCTTCTTCGTCCCATTCATTGTCATCGCAGTGAGCAACGCAGTGTTTGTAGTTGTGCTGATCCATATAGTTAAGTAGGCGGCAGACATGTTCGCAGGTGACATCGACTTTTAAGGTCCACGAGGCGTTGGTGTAACCCATAGAGAATGCCA
>CAYNZI010000611.1:0-2317 GCA_964401565.1 uncultured Spongiibacteraceae bacterium | reverse complement strand
GTTGAAAACTCAGGATTGAGGGCTCAGTTATTTACCGATGGTGCGGTATTTGATTTCAATGCGGCTGTCGAAAGTGTTGCCGATATGGCGTGGAGTAATCGTGTGATCTATCCATTGATAGACAAGGTCTTTGCTACCGGACTGAATAGTCAGCCTAGCAGACCGCTGGATGGAGATGCTGGCGATGGGCTGGCGGATCGCGGCGATGTACATGACGTCTTGTTGGATCTGATAACCAATGGAAGTGACGATGCTGTTGATGAGCTGGATCCAGATGGTAAAAAAGATGGCTTGAAATTTTGTATCGCAGCAACGTGTCCTGTTGGCCGAACAAAAGAAGTGGTTAAGGCTGTTTGTACGACGGTGTTAGCCAGCGCTCCGGCGTTGATGAAGTAATAATTACTGATAATCAGAAATAACCAATACGGACATTGGTGTTGAGGAAAACGATATGGCTAAGCGGAATAAAAGTCACGGTTTGGATCAGCCGTTACGCCACCCGGATCACCATCGACCTGTTAACCGACGGGATTTTATATCCCAGGGTTTCAGGGCGGGTACAGCAACGCTGTTGGGGGCGTCGGCAATGGGCCTAATGGGGCAGAGCGCTCATGCTTTGTCACCGGATATGATGGATTTCTTCTCTGTGGGCAGTTGCGATCTTGGTGTCGCGGCGGGCAGGAAAATCCCATTCATTTGTTTTGATCTGGCCGGTGGTGCCAACATCTCGGGTTCGAATGTTTTGGTCGGTGGAGCGGGTGGGCAGAGAGACAGCCTCAGTACGGCGGGTTATGGAAAACTCGGCTTGCCGCCCGATATTTTACCCAATATGGTTAACCCTAACTCGGCCAGTAATGATTTTATCGATGATAGTTTCGGTCTTCTTTTTCATTCTGAAAGTGCCATGTTACAAGGAATGATGGAGAAAACGGCGGCTGATACTCGTGGGTTTACCAACGGTGCTGTCATACCTGCGCGTTCCGATAACGACACGGGTAACAATCCACATAATCCCATGTATGGTATTTATAAGGCCGGTGTTAGAGGGCAAATACTTGATTTGATTGGGTCGAATGCGTCGGATTCTGGGGGCAATTCGATGGCCCCGACCATGATGATTGACCCTGAAATAAGGCCGACGAAAATTGACAGGCCAGAAGATGCCAGCGGCCTGGTGGACGTTGGTGATTTACGTCAATTGTTGAAAGATGAAAATGATATTGTTGCAGTACTGGAAACGGTAAAAAGGATTTCGGATTTCAAGTTGGGATTAGCGAATACAGGTATAGTCAATCCGAGCGACGAAGACAGACGGCTGAAAGAGCGTATCAGCTGTGAATATCTGAAGAGTGCTGATACGTTTCAAAAATACCCAAGGACCGACAGCGTTGACCCTAGCGCCGACGATTTTATTGTCGGTGATAGTGGTATTTTTACACAACAAGAATTTGATGATGATCGAGAATTTCGCAAGACGGCGTCGGTGATGAAGTTGGTTATCGATGGTTTGGCTGGTGCCGGCACAGTGACGATGGGAGGTTATGATTACCATACGGGTGATAGGCGCACCGGCGAGGCTAGGGATTTAAGGGCGGGACGTTGTATAGGAGCCTGCCTCGAATATGCGAAGTTAAAGAACACGCCGGTGATGATCTATGTTTTTAGTGATGGCTCAGTGTTTAGTAACGGTATGATCGAAATGGTTAACGGTATCGAAAAAGGCGTTTGGACGGGTGATAATTCGTCGACCGCTGCATCATTCTTCCTTGTCTATGATCCTGCTGGGCAGCCTGAGCTGTTGGACGAAGGTCCGGCTGATCCGTTAATGCATCAGCAGATAGGCTGGATGCGTTCCGACGCATCGGTAGAAACATCGGCTACACCAGCGGCGAGCAATGTCAACCTGCTGGCGGAAACCGTGATATTGAATTATATGGCTTTGCACGGCGACGAGTTGATGTTTGATACGGCTACTTATTTTCCCACGCAAAGTCTGGGAGACAGTGTGACGCGAAAACGATATACCGCTTTCAAGAAACTGGCCAGCGTCAATGGCAGTGGTGTTTTGGGTTCCTAGTAAGGTATTACCACGAAAAAATGAGACAGGCCTTCAGTTTTCACCTTGCGAAGAGAGCATCACTGAGTTGAACGGCTATACTGAATAGTAAGTAGAAGCTTGCCGGCGAATCGGTAGCTATTGATATTTTTTATCGGTTTAGGAGATAACAGGCATGCTGAAAAAGCACCTATTTCGGCATTTGATTGTGTGTTGGATGATGATTGTGCCGGTGGACATCGTCTATGGCCAGGACAACGC
>CAYNZI010000610.1:0-2320 GCA_964401565.1 uncultured Spongiibacteraceae bacterium | reverse complement strand
AACAACTCAATTTATTTTTAATTGACAGGATTTTACCCTGCCGACCGACATTGACAGGTATTCTTTGATCAAAAAACCTGTCACTTCATGGACCGAATGAAAATACCAACCAACTGTTGGGCCGTATTTTTCCAAAAAAACGCTCGTTACACGTCGGCTTTCCGACGAGAACTATGTACTTCCTGCCAGCGTCAATATTTTGGACGGGTTATAGCCTTTTATAACCTCACCATTTATAAGAATAACTGGAACCCCTTTTCCACCTAGTCGATCATATTGCGCTCTTCCTTCGGATGATTTTCCAATATCGTATTCATAATAGGAAATTTTATGTTTTTCCATTAACGCCCGAGCCTTCTTACAGTAACCGCACCATTCAGTTGCATAAAGTATGACCTCCTCCTCATGTGCCGAGCTGAAGTCTGGCGGCGGATTTAAAAAACTATCAATGTCCCCCCATTTTTGAAAGACAATGAGTGCAACAGCAATAAGGACAATTTTTTTCATTCAGTGATCTTCCGTATTTGTAATACATAACCCCCAAGCAGAGGCGCTCACGGCCCATGCCTTGGCTTTCTATAACCTTATATCTATGACCTTATACCTATGATTAGGTATGTCCTGATGTTACTAATCTACCTGCACACCATGATTTTCAAGCCATCGCTGATCTAGAACCCAGTGTACAGCGTTAACATCTTCTTGGCTTTTTATCAGTTTACCCGCGTATGACTGCACCCGGGCTAGCTCTGCTTGCGCCTTCATCATTTCATCGGACACGGCACTGCGTTGCTGCAACTCCGGATACATAACACGAAGCGACTGAATTGCCGACAACGTTGCAGAGCGGGGGCTGCTCATGAGATAAACGTTTTGTATAAGGGCCGTGGATAATTAAGCATATTAACAGTCGGCTTACCAAGCTCACTCAACGCATTACGTGCAATCCATTTAGCAGGTTTACTATCAATCAACAGTATTCTATTCGACACAGTGATTGCCATAATCTTGAGATCGGGATTTCGCTTACCCATGTTGCGGAGCGCCCAATTTACAGCCTTTTTAACATAAAGCCTGTTGTCAGTTACTTCTCTCTCAATAATAGGAAAAAACTGTTCAAATATTTCATTATCAGCAACTTTATCCGCCATGCAATAGGCTGCCATAATTACAAAACCTGCTCGTTTCTCGAATTCTCGCTCTCTTGATGTCCATTCAAGTATTTTTTGCTGCGCAAATACACTTTTGGCAAATAGTCCCATACAAAAAGAATCACATATTTCCCAGTTTTCAAATGTTCGAACCCATTTTTCCATTAAGTGTTCAGTTATGTCTGCAGGTCTGAACATTTTACTGCACAAAATTCGAGCTTCATAAATGCCCGACTCAAATAGCTGAATTGCAAGCTCATTCGCAATGACTTTAAGGTCTTTGTGGTAAATACCGAGTGAATTATTTGCATCAATGCCAAACTTTTCGCGTTTCACCCTGATTTTTTCAGTGTCTTTTAAGCCTTCAAGTCTTTGTATAACGTCTTCAAATTTCATTGTATCGTTTATCTTTATGCCAATAGAAATCTTCTAGTTTAGCGAACAATTCTGTATTTTTAAATTTATATCCTTATCAAATTTCACGATAACGCCTTTGGTGGCTAACACTGAGCATACCGACGAGTGAGGGATGCTCTGAAACCTAGGACAAGTCGGTATAATCTTCCTTGATTGCCGCTCTATTTGTGTTTCTAATATATTATTTTTCCCAGGAAATATCCAATTCCCGGAGATCGGCAGAGTAATTAACAGGCGGTAGATCAGTTATCCACCCTCCTCCTCCTCGTATAACGAATAAAATGACCCGAATTAATGCTAAGCTGCGCCTCCAGACCTTCACTAATGCCATTGCCTTGCCCTAAGCCGAGTAAGCAACAAGAGTAGTCCCGATGAAATTTATTAAAATTGCCACTATCACTGTGTTAACTCTCGTCGTGTTGCTTATTGTCTTTTACAATGTAAGAGGCATGTTAACGCTAGGCACCATTGATCCAGCCATTGACCCTGTAAGAGATTTGACGGCTAATAACGTTGTGTTGATAGCCGGCGCCACGGGTTCTGTAGGAGATGGCTTATTGAAAGCCGCGATTGAAGACCCTAATGTATCCAAAATTTACGTCATCACTCGCCGCAGCTCTGCGCGTATAGATGCAGGCGTCACCTCCGGCAAAGTGACTATGCTCGAACATCAAGACTTTACCGACTTTAGCCCATTCGAAACAGAACTGGCAGAAGTAAACACGGTACTTTGGGGCCTGGGCGTTACTTCG
>CAYNZI010000609.1:0-2322 GCA_964401565.1 uncultured Spongiibacteraceae bacterium | reverse complement strand
CCTGGAAATTGGAGCGATTGGATTTATTGTCAGGCTGGTTCAGTTAATCGGGGCAGTATTGATTTTGTGGTTTGTCTATCGTGTGTGGCGCCAGGGCATACATGATTAACAGTCTCTGATCACGCAGTTTACCATTGAATAAGGTTACAAAATTATGACCGTGATTAAGGTTTTAGAAAGCCAAAAACTCAAAGTATCTCAGTAAGATAGTATTAAGTTTGAATCTTAAACTGATCTTATTTTACTCGTCATAGATTGCCCTCAACAGACACGGAAAAATTCGTGCGTTTTACAGTGAGGCAAATTATGAACACCAAGTCAAACACAGCAGAGGTAATGCACGAAGAAGTTCCTGTTTCGAGCAAACCCTTATATATAGAAGCCGTCTCCCGCGTGGAGCGGCTTCATCGCCGCCTTCTTGATCTAATCAAGGATGAATTTGACCGCATGTCCTGGGATGATATTAATCCCACCCAGGCCATATTGATGTTTAACATCGGAGATGCGGAATTAACAGCGGGCGAATTGCGTTCCAGAGGTTTTTATCTGGGGTCCAATGTTTCCTATAACCTTAAGAAACTGGTTGATATGGGATATATTTTCCAGGAGCGCTCCCGCGCTGATCGTCGTTCTGTTCGTATCAAGCTTTCTCCAAAAGGCGAGGAAGTAGCTGAAGTTATTGACGAGCTATATGATCGGCACATGGAATCAATCGAAAAAGTGGGCGGTCTGGGCAACAATGAATTTGAGCAATTAAACACAGCTCTTGCGCGTCTGGAACGTTTCTGGGTCGACCAGATCCTTTATAAGCTTTAATTTGCCAGTTTTTGGTAAGTAACAAATAGAATTTGGTGTGATTTGAATGTCGCACCTGACATAAAAGCCGGCCCAGAAACGCAAGTTTTGGGTCGGCTTTTATGACTCTGATAATATTGACCCTAATTTAGTCGTAAATCAGGCCTAGCCGCTCCGGGTAACGACTTTTATTAAATTGCTGTTATGCAGGTTGATTTTTTTAATAAATCCAATCACAAGCTATTGAGCGCCGTTGAAGCCATACGGGCAGGGTGTTATAACTGTAAATATTCTTAGATGAATATTCCAACAGGCAATTATCGGTTTTTAGGACAAATAAAATGGTGAATAGAAGAGGCTCCCTGATTTCAAGACGTTCATTGTTAACGGGAGCAGCTGCATTTGGCGCTGCTGGCGTTTTCAACGGAAACGCTTTTGGTGAGGAGCTGTCCATTTGGGAGCAAATGGCGCGAAACAGAATTCTCAAGGATACCAATCGCGGTGGCAATACGGCAGTAGCCCTGGAAGCGATAGACACTTACGAACCCATTTTGTCTTTTGATACAGCCTATAATCTTGAGCTTGCAATTCGAAAATATGAACAAATTGTAGCCGGTGGCGGTTGGGAACCAATGACAACGGGCATGTTCCGTCTGGTCGCTGGCAATAAACGGCGTGAGGTGAAAGCTCTAAAACGCCGGCTGATTGCCATGGGCGATATGCCAGAAGGGACCCGGATCAACGACACCTTTGATTCTGAAACTGATATTGGCCTGCGCACATTTCAGGCGCGCCATGGGTTGATAGTTGATGGTAAAGTTGGCGAAGAAACATTTTATGCGCTTGAAGTCCCCGCTGATTATCGCCTTAACCAGTTGCGTCTGAATATGCAGCGGGTCGGGATCATTGCTGCAAACCTGTCTGAACGTTATGTGGTGGTAAACATCCCCGCCGCTGTTATTGAAGCAATTGATGCATCGGCGGTCGCTCAGCGTCATACAGCCATTGTGGGGCGTATTGACAGACAAACTCCGATTTTAAAAAGTCGCATTCACGAAATTAATTTCAATCCCTATTGGCATGTGCCCAAAAGCATTATTCGGCGGGATTTGATTCGATACATGAACGAAGACCCCGAATATCTGACCAATTACCGCATTCATATTTACGACCATTCGGGCGCGGAGTTACGCCCAACCGATATTGACTGGTCCACTGACGATGCGGTGCAATATTCATTCCGCCAGGAACCGGGTGCAGAAAATTCCATGGGGCATGTCAAAATCAACTTTCATAATCCCCATTCTGTTTATTTGCATGATACGCCGGCTAAAAGCCTGTTTGGTGAAAATCGCCGTTTCCACTCCTCAGGGTGTGTGCGCGTTGAAAATGTTGATTCTTTCGTTACATGGATTTTGGCACAAAACGGTGGCTGGGATCAGGGGACTGTCAATGCAGTATTTGGCTCGAACGAACGTCTGGACGTTGCTGTTACCAATCCTGTGCCCATCCTGACGACCTACGTGA
>CAYNZI010000608.1:0-2322 GCA_964401565.1 uncultured Spongiibacteraceae bacterium | reverse complement strand
GCTGACACCACCTACTCACAAAAATAGTTAGCGCTATGTTTCCGCTTGTAAAATCGGCCAGCGATCTACAATTGTATTGCCTCGCACTAAAACTAAGTCACCAAACTGTAATAGCACAGCCTCTGATTGAGTGGGGCGTAAAAAAACAAAATCATCCACATCAATATCGACGGCGTTGGATGCGGAATAACCTTGTTGATTTGAGCTGACATACGCAAAATGCGGAGTTAACCCCGGTGGTGATTCATTCTCTGCCAACCAGTTGCCACTGTAGCAAAAATACAGTTGTGCTTGGTTGGTGTCCCAACCGCGAATCATTGGAGCACTCCATGCTAGAGCCGGCACTCGACCACCGGGTAAGCGTTTGAGCACTGGCGAAGCAATAAAAGCCGATGCTTCAAAATCTTCAAGAATAGGCAAGTCATAATGTGTGGGTTTCATTAGGCATGAACCTGCAGACACCTCATTTACCATGGTGCTGCCTTCGTAGTGACGAAAGGTAGGGCTGCCAGCGCCATTTAAACAAAGATCGTCTTTTACCAATACCGGAAACTCAGTTTCGAGTTGTTGAATACAAGCCGCATAACGCGCTTTTACTTTGGGGAGTTCGCGTTTGGCTAAAAATGATGGAATGCCCATCAAGTGTGCGTCGTACCCCATAAACCCAGAAAATTCTAGATGTTTTGGATTAGATTCAATCATACTCAGCGCGCGCTTTAATTCTTCTCCCGCTTCAAATCCACCCCGATGCAGCCCAACGTCTAATTCTAAGTTAACACGCAACGTAATATCACGCGATTGAGCCAATACTAAATATTGGCCAAGTTTATGGTTGCTATCAATTAACCACTGCAGTTGTTTGGCGGGATTAAATTCACCTTCGTGCTCACGATAAAAAGTCTCGACGGCGGCTACTGGCATAGGTTTGCCTAACAAAATATCGGACTGAGGATTCAGCTGCGCCATTGACTGCAGAAAAGGCCGATGAAATACCATCAGTGATTTTGTGTTGGCGCGCCGGGCAACATAATTAACTAATTCAGGGCTGGGAATAGATTTGGCGACGACTCGGTAATTCTTCGCGGGCGCTATCGATACAGATTGGGCAACGCGATCAATGTTCCTGTCGAGTTTATCCAGATCAATAACCAATACGGGGGTATCAATATTATGAGCTTGTAACGTTTTATTGAGCGCTGCAAAGTAGGCATTATAAGAACCACCCTGGTCGCTGGGTTTGGCAAATGCTGCAGCAGCGGCCAAACCCGCGCCACCCAATAAAACCGTGCGTCGCTTAACCATGATTAACTCCCGAATATGTGGTGTAAATGCTGATTCATTAATCGACCTTGGGGGTCGAGTTCTTTGCGTACTTCTTGGAAATCTTGCCAGTGACGGGGGTAGAGTTGCGCCAAGCGTTTGGCGTCGAGAGTGTGTATTTTTCCCCAATGTGGACGACCATTATACTTCCAAAAAATAGGCTCTATTTCAGCAAAAACGGCCTTGTAATCAAGATCGCCGTACTGGTGAATAGAGATGGAGCAACCATCTTGGCCTTCAAACATAGACAACCAAATATCATCCGACTTTACGTAGCGGTACTCCATCGGGAAACTCATAGGGATGTTTTTTGTTTTAATGGTATCGAGAATCTCTCTGATGCAAGCGGGGCCAAGGTCAGCCTGCACGGTGTATTCCATTTCCCGAAAGCGGACTATCCGAACGTGCGGGAAAACTTTATATGATGGACCTGTGCGCACAGTTTTGGCGTCACTGGACAGCACCGTGGTCAGTATCTTATCGTAAATCCCCTCGCCGATAACAGGAACCCACGAGACCGTATCAAACACTTGTCGCAGTGATTTCACTGCTTGCGGATCATCTTCACCCACACTGTTGTCGCCGGGTTTAGCGATGTCAGTCGTCACTGTGATACAAACAGAGGCATAAGGTATAGGGAAAAACTCAAAGTGACGATGGGCTTTTCGTCGCTCCTCGATAGTCTCTAAAACGTCGTCTAATTTTTCGATGGCGTTAACTTCAGTGAGCTGATAGCTCGCTTGATTTTGCAGTGTCAGCTCTGACATGATGCCCAGTGCACCGATAGACGTTCGCCCTGCTTGGAAAATTTGCGGGTTTTTATTGGCACTGCATTCGAGCAGTTCACCGGTAACCGTGGCAAGTTTAAAACCCGTGACATAAGAACTCATCGAGCCAAATTGATCGCCCGTGGCATGCACGGAGTTGGCGACTGCGCCGCCAATGGCAGGATAATCCATATCGGGCATATTCGGTACGGCTTGGCCAATTAAATCGAGTATT
>CAYNZI010000607.1:0-2323 GCA_964401565.1 uncultured Spongiibacteraceae bacterium | reverse complement strand
AAGTGCGGCTAGAGAGTCCTCTGGTCGAAAAAGCACTGCTAGGATATGGATGGGCTGCAGCCCAACAAAACGATTTTGAACGAGCATTGGCACCCTGGCAGACCTTGAGTCAGCGATCATTGATGAGTGCCAGTGTCCAGGAGAGTCTGTTAGCCATCCCTTATGCTTACGAAAAGTTGGGAGCTCAAGCAGGGGCTTTGTTGGAGTATCAACAAGCTGTGACAGCTTTTGAGAAAGAATTAAAAAACCTCGCAGAGGCGATTAGTGTAATTAATGATTTGCCATTGGTGGAGGTGATAGCGGAAGACGTTGGTCTCGGTGCAGACTGGATCATGGGGCACGATTATCTCCCGATTAACCAACAAGCCCCCTACCTCAGTCATTTAATCGCCCAGGACTATTTTCAAGCCGCTGTTAAAGACTTAAGTGATCTGACCAAGATGCAACAATATCTTGCGGAATCGGTGACACGAATTGGTGCGATGGAAACGGTGTTGGATACTCAGAATCAACTATGGACTGACAATTTGAGTCAATCTCAACGCGAGCAGTACCGCCAAACGTATGACAAGTTACGGGCAATACGAAGCGAAATGCAAGTATCGAGAAATGGTGATGAACAAAACACCGGTGAGTTGACGTTCTTGTCACCTGAAGAAGTAGAACTATGGGATATTGTTACCCATGCTGAAACAGTCGTTGAGCAGCTGCAGGGTGCGAATTATGAGGTGTCAGAAGAATCCGAGCAGTTGCAACTCTATCGGGGCTTACTGATTTGGCAGGTAGCGGAGCAAGATAGCGAGCGCCGTTGGGAATTTGAAAAGGAACTCGTCGAAGTAGACAAAATTCTGCTTGAAACCCGCCAGCATTTACAGCAGCTGGAGGGATTGTCGGAACATCGTTTCGATGAACAGTTTGCTGGAAAGATAGCTGGGCTAAAATCTCGCGTATATACTCAGCAGCAAACTGTCGTTAGGGCTATGGCTGAACTGGAGAAGGAAATTCGTGAACTGGCAATTGTCGAATTGGAAAACCAGCAGCAGCGACTTTCCTACTATTTGGGGCAGGCAAAGCTTGCGATAGCGCGTCTTTACGATTTAGGTAGTGAGGGCGCTGGTCAATGAAAAAAACAGCGATAAAAACCCGGCACCGAATTCAGCGGACATTAGTCTTGCTGGCACCGATAGTTCTGACCAGTTGCTCGTTTTTTTCGTCGGGTATCTCATCTATAGGATTTGGCGATGGAGTTAAACCGGAGCCTGTGGCAACATTGGCGGACCTAACATCTGCGGTAGTTCCTGATCGCTCTGCGGAGTTGCCTGTCGTCGACATTGATCGACTTGTCGCAACCTATCGTGAAGTACTTGATGTGACTGATGATCCAGATTTGCGCTTGCGTGTTATGCAGCGATTGGCCGGGTTAGAAATGGTCCGCGGTGAGCAGAAACTGTATGAACAGGAAGCTGAGGGAGGTCAATTCAGTCTGGCGATTGATGCGTACCAACGCCTGCTTGAAAACGATCCTGATTACCCCGGCAATGATGGTTTGATGTACCAGTTGTCTAAGGCCTATGATTTGAGCGGGCAGTCGACGCAATCAATGGGGATACTCACGCAACTGGTCAGCCAGTATCCCGAGTCCCCCCATTACGTGGAAGCGCAGTTTCGTCGTGCGGAAATATTTTTTGCTGTACCGGATTATCGCAATGCTGAAGCGACCTACACCGATGTGATTGCCCGTGGAAAAGACAGTAGTCACTACCAAAACGCGTTGTATATGGTGGCTTGGTCGCAATTCAAACGCGAGCGCTACCGGGCGTCGTTGGAAGCATTTACAGCGGTGTTGGATCTGAATGTGCCTACAGATAACAATATAGACAGTTTGCCAAGAGGCCGGCGGGAGTTGACTCAGGATACTCTCGATATCATGAGTGTTGTTTTCTCATATCTGGATGGCCCACAAACAATTGCAGACGTTTATCAGGCTCTTGGAGAGCGTCATTATCTTCCCTTGGTGTACGACAATCTTGGAGCCCACTACCTAAAACAGAAGCGTTACCGCGATAGTGCTGGTGCTTATCGGGCTTATATCGATCGCTACCCTCAGTCTGATCAATCCCCCGTTTTCTACACGAGTCTAATTGATGCGTTTGTGGCGGCTGGATTCCCGAATGATGTACTGCTTGAAAAGAAAAACTATGTTGCTCATTACGGGATTCACAGCAACTATTGGCAACAAAAGCAGGCGTCTAGCAGGGAGTATATTCGACCATTTTTGGAAAAATACTTACCGGAGCTGGCGCGGCATTTCCACGCTAAGGCT
>CAYNZI010000606.1:0-2324 GCA_964401565.1 uncultured Spongiibacteraceae bacterium | reverse complement strand
CGGTCATCACGGGGGTAATTGCGTATTTTGGCAAAAACCGCAACCATGATCATCAGCGAAAACGCCATGAGTAAACCGGGAATAAGCCCTGCAGCAAACAATTGACCAATAGATGTATCCGCTATGACGCCGTACACAACCAACGGTAATGAGGGAGGGATAATCGGCCCGATTGTTGAAGAGGCTGCCGTGATACCAACCGAGAAGTCCGTATCATACCCAGCTTCACGCATCGCTTTGATTTCGATGTTTCCCAGTCCGCCAGCATCGGCGACCGCCGCGCCTGACATGCCTGCAAATATGACACTGGCACCGACATTAACGTGGCCTAACCCGCCATACATCCACCCAATTGCAGAGCGGGCAAAGGTGAAAATCTTGGTGGTTATTCCGGCCGAGTTCATTAAATGTCCGGCCATGATAAAAAATGGCACTGCGATCAACGGAAAGGAATTGATGCCGCTAACCATATTATGCAGCACGACAACACTTGGTAGCCCGTCAATCATAATAAAAATTAGTGAAGACAAACCTAGTGCAACCGCCACGGGTGCCCCAGCTATCAACAATAGGAAAAGAACGACAAAAAGCAGGATAAGAGCCATTATTATACTACCTATCTAACTGGAAGTTTCGGGAAGCGAGTGTTCTTTTAGTTCGCGCAGAACATCCTTCGGTGATTGCCTGATTTTGTGCAGTAACCAGTATGCAGAGAAAACGGTCATAGCAGCCAATGCAGCGGCAACGCCCCAATATAGCAGGCTTTTGGGGATTTCGATTGAGGCCATTTTTGTCCGCGTTTTTTGCGCTAGAATAATGGCCAGATAGGTAAGGTATCCGTAAAATAGAAAAGATATCAGTTCCATAGTTACAGCTAACCATTTGCCCGCTTTTGGCGACAAGTATCGGTAAAAGAACTCTAGAAAAATATGCGTCCCTTTGCGTGAGACTGAAATTGCGCCGAAATATGCAACAATGATCAAGATGTAGCGCGCGATTTCTTCGGTCCATGCAAGGCTGTCATTCAGGACATACCGGGTGAAGAATTGCAAAAATACAACGCCGGCCAATATCCATAGAGCCACAAGGCCCGGAATATCGACCAAGTTGAAATCAGAGATGTCAGCCTCAGGGTCAACAAAAACGATTTCTGGGGGCGCATCGTCTGCGCCCCCGTCCGAAGTTGAATGATTTTCCACGGTGTAACTCTCCCGAAAATCGGTTACAGTTCGCCAAGGCGACGGAACTGTTCCATCGTGTAAGGAACATCTTCACCCGTCAGCATAGGCTTAACAGCTTCTCTGAAAGGCGCCTGATCAACTTCATTTACAGTTATTCCTTGCTCGCGGAACCACGCAACCAGATCAAGCTCGGCCTGATGGATTTCATTAGAAGCCTGCAGTGCGGCTGCGTCCAGAACTTCGCGTACCACAGCTTCGTCGTCACCCAGGCGACCAAGTGCATCGTCAGAAATGATAATTAGAAGCGAGTTAAGGATGTGACCTGTCAAGTTGATGTTCGTTTGAACTTCGTAGAACTTTTTAAACTTGATGGTCGGTAATGGGTTTTCTTGAGCATCTACCACACCTTGTTGCAAGGCTAGATATACTTCGGAAAACGCCATCGGTGTCGGGTTTGCGCCAACAGCATTTGGGAACATCAACATTACGGGTGAATTAGGCACGCGAATTTTCAAACCTTCCATATCGGCAGGAGTCAGGATTGGCTTGTTCGAGGTTACGTGACGTTGACCATAATATACGAGGCCAAGCACCTGATTGGCTGTTGCATCGTGGTACCCTTGGGATAATTCACTGAATAGATCGCTGTTGCGATAAGACAGCCAATGGTCCCAGCCGCGCATAATGAATGGATAATCGGAAATTGCGATTGGTCCATAATAACGCTCTACAAAACTTGGACCGGTATAGATGATATCTACGGAACCCAAGCCTAGACCTTCGTTAATTTCAACTTCTTTACCCAGTGTTGATGCAGGGAATACGTTGATTTCGACGCGGCCGTCTGTGCGGGATTTTATTTCTTCCGCTGCCCATTCAGCAACCTGATGGTAAGCTGAACCGGATTCGTAGACATGGGCCCATCTTAAAGTCTCCGTAGCGAAAGTAGCAGATATTCCGCCTACAATAATGCCGCACGCCGCAGCTAAAGTCGTCAGTTTCTTGTTTATCATATTAATCTCCCTTTGGTTTAAGTAATTTGGCCCGCTTCAGTTGTTGATATTGGCTCTTTCAGGCCTGGTTGACCATTACTTGTATATTGGTGACTTATTCCACCTTAAGGCATGGTGGCGCACTAGTCTA
>CAYNZI010000605.1:879-2327 GCA_964401565.1 uncultured Spongiibacteraceae bacterium | reverse complement strand
GCATGGCCTGTCGCATGTTCGACCCAAAATCCCGGGGAAAACATTCGACTCCCAATTGACCATATAGGCTTCGGTATAACGCTCAGCAGCGATAAGTCGAATATATTCAGGCACTGGTGTATGTGCTGGACATGCGTGTTGGCAATCTACAACTTTGTGAAAGTATTCGGGATCGTTAATATTAGTTGGTTTCAAAGCTATCTTCCCAGTGGTCTATCCGCTATATCTGATTAACACGCTGAACATCGTCACGAGCATTCATTTCTGCGCACGTTTTCTCTATTTTTATAAACGCTTCCAACAGTCTAGTAAATCTCTTCAATTAAACCATAGCAAACTGCAAATAACAGTAGCTATGTGCTTACTTTATAAGAAGTAAATACCACTCTAGCAAAATCAAAGAAACCGCTTTTAACAGGGGGAATAGTGATTGCCGAACGGCTAAATCACGACAAGATTACGAAAAAGCTGATGGGGTTACTACTCTACCGACTCTCACCAAAACTCCCACCCGGGGCTCTGTAGCTGCTCTTCACACTGATTCAATTGACTTGCGTAGCTACTGGAACGCGCGGATACCTTCTTTGCCACTGATTTCAGCCACGGCTTGCCATTGAATGTCCGACGGTTAAAGCCCCCATGCCCTTCGTGATAGGCAAGATACAAGTGATAGGGATCGGTTGGTCTAATTGAACTTCGCTTACCGCTGACTTGATTATACCAACCGATAAAATCAATCGCGTCAGCAAAATCATCTCGATCTGCACCATAGTTTCCACTGTCTTTTGTGTACCAATCCCAAGTGTCTTCTTTTGCCTGAGAGTAACCGAAAGCATCGGATGGCCTTGGGCCGGGTATAAACCCGAAAATCATTTTTCGTGGTGGTCGAGCTTTATGCTGAAATCGTGACTCCTGATGCATGATGGCCATCATCACCGGAATCGGGGAATTCCAGTTATCACGTGCATTTGCGGCATCTTCATACCAATCATCTTTTTCGAAGAATATTTCACAAATATCGCCGGTATTTTGAGGCGGAGACGTGCACCCGCTTATCAAAACAATGCCAACCAGAATGAGTACATTTTTACACAATAACATGACCACCTACCAGTCCTGCAGTAGAAAAAGGGAAATCATAACTTAGCTATCAAACTTAGCCAACATCTCTATAAACATCGACTCATCCATCACTGTGACGCCAAGCTTCTCAGCCTTTGCCAACTTGGATCCCGCCGCCGCCCCTGCAACGACGCAATGGGTATTTTTGGACACACTCCCCGCCACTTTTGCACCAAGCAACTCTAGTTTTTGTTTGGCCTGATCACGCGCCATTGACTCCAGCGTACCTGTCACGACGTAAGTCATTCCACTCAGCGGTAAGCTCTCAGACTGTCCTTGTTCGCAGTCCCAGTGCATTCCGAAATCACGCAGCTGCTGCTCCAACT
>CAYNZI010000605.1:0-869 GCA_964401565.1 uncultured Spongiibacteraceae bacterium | reverse complement strand
CGTGCTGGCGGTGCTGTGAATCCTGAAAATAATGAACAAGACCCGCCGCTGCTTTAACCGACACTTTCTCAACCATTCCCAGCTCGTCAACAGATGCTGCTATTAAGGCCTCCATGGTGCCAAAACGAGCGGCCAATCTATCAGCGGTTGTCGAACCGATACTACTAATATTGAAACTTCCTATGAGTTGCGAAAATGAAATCCCACCCCGATATTCACCCGCAATATCCGACTCATCATTCGCGCAAACACCAACGCCAATTAAATCATCTAATACCGAGGCATTGTGGTTGTCAGCGAAAAATTCCGTAATTTCACCGGCAACTTCCCGCCCAATATCCGGCAGCTGCACCAGCAGTTCAAGTTTGGCTATTCGAATTTTATCGAGGGAACCAAACACACGTGCGAGTCCCTTTGCTGTTTCTTCACCAACGTCAGGGATACCCAAAGCAAACATCAGCTTATGTAGCGGCACTTTCTTGCGAGCGGCAATAGCAGCGACCAGATTTTTAGCTGACAATTCGGCAAAACCCTCTAACGAGGCTAAATCTGACACGGATAATCGATACAGGTCGGCCGGGCTTTCTAATCGCTCTTCGATGACTAACTGCTCTACTATCTTCTCTCCAAGGCCATCTATATCCAGGGCTTTACGAGATGCGAAATGAATGATTGCCTGACTTAATTGCGCCTGACAAACCAGTCGCCCGACACAGCGATAAGCAACTCCTACCCCTTCACTGCGCCCATTTTTGCTGTGCGTCACAATTTTTACCCGCTCGACATGCGAACCACAAACGGGACAATGTTCGGGGAACCTAATGCTGACGGCATCGCTCCCTCTTCTCTCCAAAACGACTTTTGCAACT
>CAYNZI010000604.1:0-2330 GCA_964401565.1 uncultured Spongiibacteraceae bacterium | reverse complement strand
GTTCTGTCGGCAATTTTGTCATAGACTGAACGACCTCGATAATTGTTATCGGCGGTGATCCAGCGAACAAATGGCCAGCCGTGTTGTTTGGCCGCACTATCAAGCGCGTCAAACAAAGCATCAACCACCCCACTGCCACGCTTGTCAGGAAGCACATATAAGTCGTCGAGAAAACCAACCGTCGCTCCTCTCAAGGGCGATGCCATTTCGCGATAATGCATCAAACCAACGGCGAGTCCATTTTCATCCTTGGCCATAAGGGCAAAAAATGATGGCTTAGCGTCAAAAATCCAAGACCAAACCCGATCCAAAATTTCTGGTGTCATTGGCACCTGATAGAAATCGGCGTAACCCCTATACAATGACTCCCAGCCCTCTCTATCACCAGCACTCAATTCACTGATTTCAATACTCATGCTCCCCCCTAATTGGTGTTAATGCCAATCAGGCAGCCACGACTATTTCACATTCAATCGTTGTTTCTGCAGACAGGGAATTACTGACCAAACAAAACTCCTCGGCCTTATGCAGCAGCTTATTGGCAAGCTCAGCAGCGTCAGGCGAGAGCACCGTCAGTTTTACTCGTGTTTGTATCGTTGTGAACTGCATCTTCCTATCAACTTTATCCAGCACACCTTCAGAATGACATTCAATATTCAACCATGGGAAAGATGATGCTTTGGCGATCGACCGAAACGACAACACCAGGCAGTTGGCCACAGCAGCCATTAGAAGCTCCTCTGGCGACCACTGATCTCCGGGGCCATCAAACTGTCTGGGAGGCGCGACCGTAAGAGTAGGCAGCCCGTCAGCCTCAACGGACACGTTGTCTTCCGGTGAGGCTGAAACACTAACTCTGTAGTGGTGTGGTAATTTTTCCATGTCATGTCTCACGTATTAAAACCAAGAAGATGCGTTACTTGTCGGGAGAGCCCAGATCAAAGGTTGGCCAAGCGGCTCGAATGTAAACAAACATTGACCACAGCGTCAGTATCGCCGAGAGATACAAAAGAACAATGCCGATATTCAACAGTATGCCACTGCGCTCTGGCGCTGCTGTCAGCAGCACCAATATTGACACCATCTGGAACCCTGTTTTGACTTTACCGATGTATGAAACAGCGACACTGGTTCGTCTACCCAGCTCTGCCATCCACTCTCTCAGAGCGGATATCACTATTTCTCGGCCGATGATGATCATTGCAGGAACCGTGAACCACCAATCACCGAATCTCTCCACTAATAAGACCAGTGCAATAGAAACCATCAGTTTGTCTGCAACCGGGTCGAGAAAGGCACCGAACGGCGTGCTTTGGTCGAGCTTGCGTGCAAAGTATCCATCCAACCAATCGGTAATGCTGGCCAGCATAAAAATACAGGCGGACGCCAAATAGCTCCAGTCAAACGGCAGGTAAAAGACCACCACAAAGACAGGTATCAACAGGATACGAAACAGCGTTAATGTATTGGGTATGTTCATTCAATTATCGTCGTTGGTTAATCACGGGGGATTCTACCCATTATGGAGGGCCGCCACTATATCTCTTGCCAATTTTTCACTAATTCCCGGAATATTCGCTAAATCGTCGGCGCTGGCGGCTTTCACTTCTTGCCATCCGCCAAAATGACGCAGCAATTCTCGCCGGCGTTTCGGGCCGACACCGGGAATTCCCTCCAGAGGCGACTCCCGACGCTTCTTGTCTCGACGCTGCTTGTGACCGGTTATCGCAAAGCGATGTGATTCATCCCGTATATGCTGAACCAGGTGTAAACCAGGGGAATCAGAGCGCATGACGAACTCCTGCTTGGTATCGGCTCGAAACAGTACTTCAAAGCCGGCTTTTCGCGTTGTGCCTTTTGCCACGCCAACCACCAGTAGATCAGTAATTTGCAATTCTTCAAGAACAGACACAGCTTGCGACACCTGGCCTTTGCCACCGTCGATGAATAATACGTCGGGTAACACGCCCTCGCCTGTCTTAATTCGCGTGTAGCGTCGACTGAGCGCCTGATGCATTGCGGCGTAGTCATCACCCGCCGTCACTCCCTCTATATTGAACCGTCGGTAGTCAGACTTCAATGGACCGTTTGAATCAAAAACAACACAGGACGCGACCGTCGCCTCGCCACTACTGTGACTAATATCAAAACACTCCAATCGCTTTGGCTTTTCTGGCAGCTTCAGCGCTTTTTGCAAAGACTCGAAGCGCTGGAAAATGGTTTGCTTGTTAGCCAAATGACCGGTTAGATTTTGTTTGGCGGTCTCAACAGCCAACGCCAACCATTTAGCGCGATTGCTGCGAACCCGCGAATTGATGACTGTTTTTCGG
>CAYNZI010000603.1:0-2335 GCA_964401565.1 uncultured Spongiibacteraceae bacterium | reverse complement strand
GGGCAAAATAGCGCCTCCACCCAGCGCCAGGTCAGCCAATACTAAATCGTGATTCGTAACAATCACGTCAACTTTCCCCAACTGCTCTCGACCTTTGTAAAAGCAACACTGACTAATATTGGCGCATCGGCGCCCAGTACATTGATTGTGATCGGTAGTGACACGAGACCAAACGGGAACATCCAGCTCAGCCTTCCAGGCATCTCGATCCCCATCCCAGTCACCGGCACCCAGTGCTGATAGCATATCCTGATAAATCGTTAAGGTACCGGTATCCACTTGTGCCTGCAGCTCATCTGGATACAAGCCCAAGGTTTCGCTGTTCGCCGCACCACCCTGCAAAATACTGTCGAGTTTTGACAAGCACAGATAGCGCCCGCGGCCCTTAGCCAATGCAAAACTAAAAGACAATCCACTGTGACGGAGAATATCAGGTAAATCTTTGTAAATGATCTGTTCTTGTAGGGCGACTGTTGCCGTAGAAATAATCAGCGTCTTTTCCATCGCCTGGGCAACCGGCACGGCGGCTATCGTGTAGGCAATCGTTTTACCGGTGCCTGTACCCGCCTCAACCACACACACTGGCGTTTCAGCCCGCTCCGGCTTTGATGCCAGTGTTCGAGCCACGTCGGCAATCATTAGTCGTTGGCCATAACGCGCCTTCAGACTTTTATTGTCCAGCAGTGTTGTATAAGCGGTCTGAATTGTTTCTTTTAGCTGATCGGATAACATTGAATTAACTAGTAGGATGAGGGATTAAAGCGATAGCCATACTATCATACTGTTGAAATACCAAGGCCGATTAACCCGCCTGCAAAAACAGAGATTTACTATCAATGGCGTTAGCATATATACCCAAAGCATATTTCCTATGCGCTTCCGGCATCGTTTCAATGCGCTCGCAAAACGCCTTCTCTTCGACGGCCAGCTCTTCACTCTTGAACAGCAAGTGCTGCGCCGAATAAACACCAGAAGGATAATCTCCGTTTAGCATTTTGTAAGCGAAAAAGTTGGTGGGGTGCAACACATAATTATTCACAACCTGCCGGTCAATAGCGGCGGCAACTTCATCAGCATTCTCAAACTCACCCTCCAGCGGAGACCCAAAAGACACATGCACATTGCCCTTGCTGCCAGTTATACCCCTGGCAATGGATGAAGCATCTTCATGCTCTGTCTTCTGATAGCTGCCGTGGGCGTCAATGGCATACAATTCTTTGGCTTTAGCTGCATCACAGGGATCAAGCTCGTAGGAAATCGACAGCGGGACGATATGCAACTTATTGATATAGTCTGAAAAACTTTCGGTCTTTTTCTGCTGACTCATGGCCAACATTTTTATGATGGCCGGCTGAGTGCGATCAACACCGTCCTTAGCCCGCCCCTCTCGTTGAGCAATCCAGATTGGATTGTTGTCCTCCTCAATAGAGTGTCGAATATACGCTGACAGCATCTTGTAAGCCGCCAGAATGTGCCGGGGTCCTTTGGCTGATCGCCTGACAATAAAACTCTTATTGATGCGCATCAAATCAGATACATAGGGCTTACTCAGCAAGTTATCGCCAATAGCGATACGAACAGTGTCATGTCCATTGTGATAAAGCGCGTAGGTTATCAATGCTGGATCAAGCGTGATATCACGATGATTACTCATAAACAAATAGGGCTTAGCAGGATCCAGCGCATCTAGGCCAGAAACGGTAAAGCTGGTCGTCGTACTTTCAATCATGCCATCCATATATTTTTTCATGACATGCTGAAAATCTTCAACCGTTTCGATCCCCTTAACTTCCCGTCGAAGAAAAAAGCGGATAAGTGGGTATATTAACCACGAAAAATACCTGGACCAGTCACCCAGCTGAAATCTCGCCAACGTCGCAACCAACTCTTTGTCGACCAACAGCCTTTTCAAAACTGCAGGAACTTCACTATCATTATAGGGACGGATATCAGCAAACTGATCCATTACCAACTACCACTCTATGGTTATACAAGGCGCGAACAATACCGGAAATACGGTAAATAGTCATCAACACCGCAATGTTGCAAGCGATCGGAAATATTGACCTGCGATTTGCTAAGATAAGAGAAAACGGGAGGTTCATGGCGATAAACTAATCAATCTGTCGGCCAATATGAAAAAATCACATAATACTACGAAGAAATGACCTAATCCGCTTGACGACACTTAACCTTAACCCTATTATGCGCGCCTTGCTAAACATCGCGAACTAAAAGCAAACGATGTTTACAGAGTTCATTGATGCGGGGTGGAGCAGTATGGTAG
Organism: uncultured Spongiibacteraceae bacterium; assembly: GCA_964401565.1. Lineage (GTDB taxonomy): Bacteria > Pseudomonadota > Gammaproteobacteria > Pseudomonadales > Dasaniaceae > Oceanicoccus. Next base: position 48 of record CAYNZI010000603.1, on the reverse strand, counting down.
CTCGTCGGGCTCATAACCCGAAGGTCGTTGGTTCAAATCCAGCCCCCG
>CAYNZI010000602.1:0-2341 GCA_964401565.1 uncultured Spongiibacteraceae bacterium | reverse complement strand
CACGCTCAGGCGCGCCGCTTGGGAGGTAATCATACCTGAGATGGTTTTTGAGGCGATGTGAGGTTTGTGCAACAGGTGAAGGATCGTTTCACGGATGCAGCCTGAATAACGCCCGTGGCCCTTTGTGTCGGAGGTGGTCTTGGCCAATTGGGCGGGAAACGGAACTTTGTTGCAGATGTGAACGTAAGAACTGATAGTCGTAAAGCAGGCGTTCGCTTCACTTGCTGGGAAGTTGGGGCAATCAACGTTTGAAACCTTAGGACAAATCTGTCGTCAAGTTCCACACCGAGTGGCCAGCCAGTTATCACGGGTATTGATTACAATTGTTCGTAAGCGATACATCTAACCCCCATACAAATATTTTTAAAAAACATCCATACTCTCCGCTGATAGCTAGGAGAGCAGCATGACAGAACAATATTGCGGCGTTGTCGAAATTTGGGGGATCAAGGTTATGGTTGGGGCTCGCGGGCGCCGTAATTGGCCGAAGAAACTCAAAAATTTAGCAACTTATAAAGTACTTCGCGAGGGACAGACGATCAAATCCATTGCTGATGAGCTCGGGACTGTTGAAGGTGTTGTCGCTCGGTGGGTGAAAGCAGCAAAAAACATCAAAGCTCCCGCGGCGGGGGCCCAAACTTTCGTCGAGATCGAAGCGATTGAAGTAGGTAAGAATAAGCCAGCGATAGAAGTTGCCGCCGTCCTCAAATTCAGCAACATTGACATCTGTTTCAGCCATCCCTTGGACGCCAAAATTCTTTCAGAAACAGCTGCGCATCTGGCCGATAAGATATGATTGCGCCAGGCATTCACACCAAAATCTATCTCGCGACTAAACCTGTCGATTTTCGTAAGGGGATGGACGGATTGGCTGCGCTTGTGTTGACCGAGTTCGACTTGGATCCTCTTTCAGGGGCGGTTTTTCTTTTTCGTGCGAAAAGAGCAGATCGGTTAAAAATTTTGATTTGGGATGGAACAGGATTGATTCTGGTAAACAAGAGAATTGAGGGCTCAGGGTTCTATTGGCCAAAAATCAGTGACGGAACACTTTCTATGAATAAAGCTCAGCTCGAAGCACTTTTTGAGGGGATGGATTGGAAACGCATGGCTATTCGAAAAATGCAGTTTCGTAAACGCTAATCATGTATATGACTGCTTGGAGGATGCAATCACTCGCTGTCCTTGAATGGCAAAAGAAAATGGATAAGAAATGCGCCTAGAACACGAGAGGCAATTTACTGGTATGTTTATTCGAGTCATGATTTTGCCACTTTGCGAACCCAATTGACGATTTTCGGCAATAGTTCTCTGAAACCGCGCTTTCTTTGAAGTGCCCGACTCTTATTTTTGTGCGGCATTTCAAACTCCGCAAACAAAAATAGGCTCCAGGTCAATTTATTCATTCGTTTGCAACACCGCCTGGTTTGCTCTGCAAAATACTGCGAGCAGATCATAGCGCTAATCGAAACTAAAAAGCAGGCAGTGTACACCATTTGAAAACTTGACGGAGGAAATTCAGCCAAGACGTGAAAGGAACTTGGCATAAGAAGGAACAGCCCCGGTAATATGCCCAATGTGAATGTGAATTTTGAAAGTTTTTGAGATCTGTTTTTTTGCGCCTCAAGCTCTTTACGCTTTTGCACTTCCCAAGTCCAATACATGTTCGATACTTGTTTCTGGATATCGCCCCCACATTCGCACGCAGAAACCCAGACGAAATTTCTTTCTCTACAATTTGAACAAATGATCGCATGCGGATTGTCCTCATGTGGACTTTCATGCTCGTGGGAGAACATTTTTAATGTAGAAGACTCTTCGTCTTCACTCAAAAAGTTGCCTAACGCTTCTAATTGTTCGGCTTCGTTAGCGATCTGAAATCTCGCTATGTTAGTCATTGCTTTGGGGCTCATGCTGCAATTGAAGCCATTTCAATTACATTATCGACTTGGATTCGTTGCATGGTTGTTAACTTCTCAGCTTCCTCAGTTGACCTCAAAAAGTTCTCATGCAGATGCTGTGCCGCTTTGACCGTATTTTCTGTTGTAATCAGCCGCCCCATCTCTGAAACGCGCGCCTCAACATACCGAATCAGAAAATTGAGAGCTGTGTAAGTTTTTTGATTGCGCCTTAAAACCTGCTCCTCCCCGTCGTCAAATATGAGCCAATACAGATCGTAGCCTAATACAACTGAACACCGCTTAACAAGTGAGAGGGGGATCTCGCGTTCGTTTCGCTCATAATATTGGTAAGCTCCCCTACTAATTCCAAGTTTGGCTGCAAACATTTCTTGAGAGAGGCCTGTTTTAGCCCGCACCGCTGAGAGCCTTTTTGCTAGGCCCGA
>CAYNZI010000601.1:0-2344 GCA_964401565.1 uncultured Spongiibacteraceae bacterium | reverse complement strand
TGTAGACGCTGTTATTCATTTCGCCGGTTTGAAGGCTGTTGGGGAGTCCGTCGAAAAACCCTATTTGTACTATCACAATAATGTGCATGGCACGTTGGTCTTGTGCGATGTAATGAGTCGATGTGGTGTTTTCAATTTGGTCTTTAGCTCATCGGCAACCGTTTATGGCGACCCTGCGTCGGTGCCTATCGACGAAAGCTTTCCCTTGTCGGCCACTAATCCTTACGGTCGCTCAAAATTAATGATAGAAGAAATTCTCGGTGATTTTTACGTCTCTGATGAGCGTTGGAACGCTATCTTACTTCGTTATTTTAATCCCGCCGGTGCTCATATCAGTGGGAGGATAGGGGAGGATCCCAACGGTATTCCGAATAATTTGATGCCCTATATTTCTCAGGTGGCCGTCGGGAAGTTAGAAAAACTGTCAGTCTTTGGTTCTGACTATCCCACCGTCGACGGTACTGGCGTTCGCGATTACATACATGTTGTTGATTTAGCACTGGGTCACGTGAAAGCACTGGACAAGTTGGCAGAAGCCCCCGGAGCTGTGGCTTACAATCTTGGAACAGGCAGGGGGTATTCTGTGTTGGAAATGATTACCGCTTTTGAACAGGCTTCCGGAAAATCTGTGCCCTATCAGCTTGTTGATAGACGCGCAGGTGATGTGGCTAGCTGCTTTGCCAATCCAGACGTGGCGGCGAGGGAGTTGAACTGGCGTGCCGAGAAAGGTGTTGATGAGATGGCTGAGGATAGTTGGCGCTGGCAGAGCGATAACCCGAATGGTTATGACTAGAGGCGTGTGCGATCTCGATTCTGCCACCAATGCTGTGCCAGAGTGATTGCCTGCTGCTGAGAAGACGCCTTCTTTAATAACATTATCGCGATAGCGGTGGTGCCTACGATCGCATTTTCCCCGTAAAAATCATCGTCGAGTCCTCGCCAAACGCTCACGAGCTTCTGTGGATCCAGGTGCTCGGGTGCGGGCTGTCTGCCTTCCAGTATTCTTGGCCACACCTGTTCTGTTTCACAGTGGTCAATGATCATTTTTACGGTGCAACTCGCTTCGGGCTTTCTTTCAATTTCACCACCTTCTCCTTTAAATACAGCCGCGTTAGGTTGATTGAGCAGCTTGGCAGCTTGTTGATGACTGGCGCCGTATGCCGGATGGAAAATACTTTGCAGGGAGTAGGGCGCGGATAGTGGGTTTATCAACCGCGACAACGTATGAACGGGTGATCGCAAACCCAAGTATTTTCTATAGCCAATAACACGGTGTAATTCCGGGCAGAACGATTCCAGTGATCTGTAGGAAAAAAGAGACGTATCGAGCTGCTCATTGACTTCTCGCCAGGATTTTGCCACCGGTATTCCCAGTTCAAGCAGTACATCCTCGGTATACAAGCGGCCCGCCGTGTGACCGCTGGTGCCGTGCATCAAAATGCGAAAGCCGTTGTCGGCTAGCAAAAAACTGCTCAATAGAAACCAGGGCAATACCCGTTTCTTCCCCGCGTAACTGGACCAATCAAGATCAACTGCAATCGTGTGTTCGGGTTTGGCAATGTGGTCTCTTACGGCTTCCGCAAAACCTGCCAGTTCTTCAGCGGTTTCTTCGTTGACCCGTAGCAACATTAAAAAGGCTCCGAGTTGAATGTCTTCGACTTCGCCTTGTAATATCATGCCCATTGACTGATAGGCTTCTTCGCGGCTGAGTGACCGGGCACTAGATTTCCCCTTGCCCAGTATGCGAACGAACTGCGCAAAGGGGTGCTCATCCTGTCGTTGCTCTTTGAGATTTTTTCGGTAGGAATCTGACATGAATGACAAACTTATGTGATCGAAACGGTTATAAACAATTATCGGGTTTTGGAAGGCCGGCAATTTTGGCGGCAATTTTAGCGGGGCTTCCCGGGAAAAGCTGTAAAAGATATAGACTGTTACCTTTCTCTTTACCCAATTGCTGGCCGACATACTTAACCAGTGGCCGCATGGCGGGAGATAGTTCAAATGCCTGGTAAAAACATCTTAAAAGGATAATGAGCTCCCAGTGTTGATCGGTTAAATGGATTCCTTCTTTTGCGGCAATAACTGTGGCCGTTTCACAATTCCAATCATCAATGTTTTTTAGAAAACCTTCTTTGTCAAATACCGCCGCTGAATGACTCCCAGTGGTTGCCATGATTAAAACCAGCTCTGTACGGTTTGATGCGTGGCGGCGAGTTCAACAAATTCTGAATCATCAATCAAAGTGACGCGCTCGATCAGGCTGCCATTCAAGCCTCTAGCGTCTATATCAGCCGCTAGGGCATAGCAGAGAATGCTTGGCTCAAGTCTGTCGAGCATGAGG
>CAYNZI010000600.1:0-2355 GCA_964401565.1 uncultured Spongiibacteraceae bacterium | reverse complement strand
TATTTGATTACCTCTGGTGATACCCACTTTTATGCCGGAAGAATTTGCCAAATACACAAAGTGGTCAGTCATACAATGTGTCTGCGCCCATTCCGGTTCTCTACATGTTCCCTGCTCGTAGTGACACGTTTCAGGACTCATAATACAGCTGTCGCATTGAGCCAACGACCTGAAACAAGGATAACAATAACCTTGACTGAAACTCTTTTTGGTTTTTCTTCCGCAATGCAGGCAATTGATCGCTCCGCTGTAATTCAAACTGACTCGGCGTCCTAGCAATTCATTCATGGGAATTAACACGTCGCCAACAGGCAACCGATAGTCGACATCCGTCCCATTAACACCGCCCAATTGAGTCTGCATCTTTTTGAGCAACCCGCTTGTTGTCTCCATCAGTCTATCTCCCCTATCGCAAAGAAACCGCGTGACGATTTCGCCATTTCACTGCTTAAATTTATGTCCATTTCAACGGTGCCTCTTTGTCTGCATGATCAGATGTGTCATCGCAGACATCACCGTCAGACTTACTTCCCTTGTCGATATAACCGGTTCGGTCTTTCTCATCGACAAATCGATGCTCGTAGTTGATCACCGCCTCCATGCACAAAGCCAATTGCTCGCTGGTCAACACGCGCCCATCTGGCCACTTTCTTAACTCTACCGCTTTTTTTAAACTGGCGTAAATATCGGGTGTGATATGGGTAATTAACTGTTCAAAATTCATAAAGGCTCATTTTTCCCTAACGATGATTTATCGATTAATGCGGCGCCAATACCAATCAGACACCCCATTATCAAACCGCCCAAATGAGCGACGTTTGCCACTTTCCCAACACCCAATATGCCGATCACACCGACAAAACCCATGATCATCATCGCAACGGAAAAATACAAAATCGCGTTAGGAATCTGTAAATTCTTCTCCGGGCGCATAAGACTCCACACCCAACTGTAACCCAGCAAGCCGTACACAACCCCTGACATACCACCAAATATTGCCTGCTCGGTAGCCGCTTGCATAACATTCGACCCCAACCCAATCATCAGGGAAATACCCAACATGACACGACTGCCCTGAAGCAATTCTATTCTTTGTCCTAAAAACCACAGTAAGGCCATGTTGAAGGCCACATGCATTAAACCAAAATGCAAAAATATTGGCGTAACCAAGCGCCAATACTGAACACCGGGCGGGTAGAATGCCAGCGTAGACCCCGACACTTCAAAATGATAGAAAGTCAGGTACCTGACCCACTCGAAATTGCTATCGACATAAACCAACAGGCTTCCAGCAATACTCAACACAATAAATGTCAGGGTGACCGGCAAACGAGCTAGCAGACGACCGAATACCCTACCTGGCTCAGGTTTGTCAGGTATTTGCATGGCCGGTAACTCCGAATTACCGGACTCAAAATGGTCATAAGCCTGCCGGACCTGCAATGCGACACGCTTATCACCGACCAGCAGCAACTTGCGATCCGTGCTTTCAACCACTCTGTGGCTGACACCTTCACCCCACAAATATTGACTAAACACCTGCAGGTCAACATGCGCAGGCACATTAACAACAACAATTTCTGTCATGAATCCAACATCTCCAATCTGCCAACGTCAATCGACAGAACCGTGTAAGTCACCCACACTAATGAAACAGACAAGCGGGGCACTAAACGAGTGCGCTGCCCCAACCCAGTTTATCGCGACAACTGGCGTAAAAACTGTGGTCGGTAGGGTGGATAAGTTTAAGCTTATAACGCCGCTTCGTTATGTAAACCGTGTCGCCTGGCATTGCTGTTATATTAACTTGGCCATCACAGGTCACTGGCGGGTGTACGGCGTTGCGATCACTTATCTCAATGCGGATTTCACTATTGCCATCGATGACGATGGGACGACTGCTCAATGTATGAGGAAACATTGGCACCAAAACAACCGCATCCAGTTTGGGGTGCATAATAGGGCCGCCACCGGAAAGGGAATAGGCAGTAGAGCCCGTTGGCGTTGATACAATGAGTCCATCAGAACGCTGGCGATAGACAAATTCATTATCGATATAAAGGTCAAATTCCATCATCTGTGCCGATGTTCCCGAATTCACCACCACATCATTTAGCGCTTCAGCGCGACCGACAACCTCACTACCCCGCCTCACTACTGCACTCAATAGAAAACGCTTATCAATTTCGTACTCACCTGCAAGCACAGCACCAACCCGCGCTTCAATTTCGTCGGGTAAGATGTCGGTAAGAAAGCCTAGCCGCCCCCGGTTAATGCCTAACACCGGTACATTGTGTCGCGCTAAAACCCTCGCCGCTCCCAATAAACTACCATCGCCACCCAACACGATGATAA
>CAYNZI010000599.1:0-2357 GCA_964401565.1 uncultured Spongiibacteraceae bacterium | reverse complement strand
TTTGTGATAATCTTCCGTTCCAGTGCCGATTTATTGGCACCTTTTTCCAGAATTCAGATCACGGTACTTGTTATCGGCGTTATCAGCCTCATAGTCGCGTTCATGTTCGCTGGATTTGTGTCTTTTCGAATAAGTCGGCCGATTATTGAATTGGTGTCGATTACGGGTGATATTCGCGATGGCAGGTTTCTGGATAAGAATGCGGCGCCCAAAACCAGGGATGAGATTGGGGTGCTTTATCGTGCGGTAGTGGGTATGGGAAATGCCTTAAAGGAGAAGGCCGAGCTGGAAAATTACTTGGCGCAAATTTCCAATGAATTAAACGTAGATGATTCTCTTGCCGAGGGCGCCCTAGACGATGTGTTAACTTTGGACGAAACTATCGAAAAGGCCACAGTGCTTCTAGGATACGATGTTAGTGCCACCCGTACCGCAGATGCCGGCGGCAGCGATGTTAGACTCAATTCTTCCGAGTCACCAATTGCTGCTGGTACTGCCATTGCGGAGCGTTACGAGGTTCTGAAGCTTATTGGGCGAGGGGCTGTGGGGCTGGTGTTTTTGGTTCAGGACCGCGATCTGGATGAGAGAACAGCTCTTAAATTACTGCCTCGTGACTTGTTTACCGAGAATAATACTATCAGTATCAAAGAGGAGATTCGTCTGGCGCGGCGAATTACTCACCGTAATATCCTGAGAACATTTGATATGGGTAACTGGAACGCCTATACCTATATCAGCATGGAATATGTGCCCGGCTATGACCTTGATTTACTCCTGAAGAGAAGAGGAGCGCAAGATATTTATATTGCCCTCTTGATAGGGCGACAAATCTGCTCAGCAATGAATGCCGCCCATGAAGAGGGCGTGATTCACCTCGATCTAAAGCCGGGAAACATGATGGTCAACCGACAGGGAATTCTAAAGATAATGGATTTTGGTCTTGCTCGGAGTATTGTCAGTCAAGAAAGAGAACAATTTTCAAAAGACAGCAAGAGTTTAATGGGCACGCCACGTTACATGGCTCCGGAACAATTCCTCAACGAAGAGCTGGATCAGCGCACCGACATTTACTCTATCGGCATCATCTTATACACCTTGTTAACCGGCTCACCACCGTTCACTCACAAGGACTATATGAAACTAGCCGAGATGCAAGTGCATCAAGACCTACCAGAAATTTGCGGTGTCGAAGGTATTATCACTGGGCCGCTCGATCGAATTATTCGCAAGGCGACTGAAAAAGACCCAGCCGACAGGTTTCAGACGGTTATGGAAATGCAGGAGCAATTAAGCAATGTATAACTAACGCTTGTAGCTGGTCTGCCAACGGAGAGTTAGCAATAACTCGTTGTGGTCTTCCCAGCGACCAGCCCTCTCTGTCTCGTTATCTGAGTATTCGATAGTCAGCCGGAATTTATCTGAAAAATCAAAATTAATGGCATAGTCTGTTTTGCGCCAGTCCCATGAAAGGCTCGGTGCAGGAAACGCAGGGTGACCGACAAAGTGATTATTCAGCTCGGAGTAACGTATTACGGGTGTAATAGTGATCGGTGAATCAAGCACATAACTGAGTTCAATTTCAAAGCCATCGCGATCAAGATTTGCGACTTCTTGTTTAACGTATTGGAAAAAAAGAGCGAAATCACCGGCGTAATACCATGTATTGAATCCGCTTTCAGTTTTTTCATTGCCTGAGAAGGGCAATCTAATGCCTTCGGCACCGGGAATTTCGCCCAAGTCAAAAAGATCAAGATCACCACCGTAAAACGTACCAGTAAGCTCTCTGGTTTCGGCAAGGTTCCGCTGATAATGATAGACTAGGAAATCCAGTTTTTGGTCTTGGGTGGCAGAGTTAATACGATAGCCGAGACCAATGCCAATCTCAGGGTTTTCGGACAGATTAAAATCTTCGATCTCTGCATCGTAGAGCATGACAATACCGCTTTTTAGATCCGGATTGGGATTAAGGTTTGGCGGCACCCTAAAATCTTCAGTACCATTATCTCCAGCTAGGGCATTAGCGTCTCTCATGAAAACGGGGTTTCCCGTCGTATAGCTCAGCCGACCATAGAAACCGGAAGATAAATCGAATCCAGCTTCTAGCCCGCTGTCCTCAAAGCGATTGAACGCGGTAGAAACAACGCCGTAACTTTCTGTACGTCGTTCCCTTTGCTGTTCAAATTTTTTAAACTTTCCAATTTGTGCATAAAAGTTATTTTGCGAAGGGATTTTGGTAGCGCTGAATGCGTTGCCATAGCGCAGGAACAAGGCATCAATGTCGATTTTATTGTCGCCAGAGGTTGGGTTACGATCGTATAGATCAATCGCATCAACTTTGAACTGTAATTGCCAGGACT
>CAYNZI010000598.1:0-2365 GCA_964401565.1 uncultured Spongiibacteraceae bacterium | reverse complement strand
GGCGAAATTCTGGCACCCGAATCCTATCAAGTGTCTTCGGATTCGCTCACTATTGCCAACGTGCCGGAACAATTTGTGCTGGAGTGTATCAATGATATAAAACCACAGGACAATACGTCCCTTGAGGGATTGTACAAATCTAAAACGATGTTCTGTACCCAATGTGAAGCGGAAGGGTTCCGGAAAATCACGTATTATTTGGATCGCCCGGATGTGATGTCGGTATTTACCACGACCATTGTTGCAGATCAGCGTCGGTATCCGGTACTACTATCAAATGGAAATAATGTCGAGTCCGGTATCAGTGGTGATGGTAGCCATTGGGTGAAGTGGGACGACCCCTTTCGTAAACCCGCCTACTTGTTTGCGTTAGTGGCCGGTGATTTACAGTACATCCAAGATCAATTTATCACGATGTCCGGAAGTGACGTTACATTGAGGATTTTTGTCGAACCCAAAGATATTGATAAATGTGATCATGCGATGATCTCATTAATTAACGCCATGAAGTGGGACGAAGAGGTTTACGGTCGCGAATACGACTTGAATATTTTCAACATTGTCGCGGTTGATGATTTCAATATGGGGGCTATGGAAAACAAAAGTCTCAACATCTTTAATACCTCTTGTGTACTAGCTAAGCCTGATACAACGACAGATGCAGGTTTTCAGCGCGTAGAGGCTGTAGTTGCTCACGAGTATTTTCACAATTGGTCGGGTAATCGGGTTACCTGTCGGGATTGGTTTCAACTGAGTTTGAAAGAAGGATTTACCGTTTACCGCGATGCCGAATTTTCATCTGATATGGGGTCTCGTACCGTTAAACGGGTTGATGATGTTTCACTAATGAGAACTGTGCAGTTTGCTGAAGATGGCGGCCCTATGTCTCACCCCGTGAGGCCTGAGTCATTTATTGAAATATCCAATTTCTATACGGTTACCATTTATGAAAAAGGTGCTGAAGTTGTTCGGATGATTGCCAATCTTCTTGGTCCGGATAATTTCAGGAAAGGAACAGATTTATACTTTGATCGCCACGACGGAGAGGCTGTTACCTGTGAAGATTTTGTCTGTGCGATGGAAGAAGCTTCAGGTATAAACCTACAGCAGTTCCGTCGATGGTATTCGCAGTCTGGAACGCCGCGGTTATTGGTGAGAGGGGAGTACAGTAAAGATAAAAAAACGTATACCTTGTCAGTTGACCAGAGATGTCCCTCGACGCCAGGGCAAGTTGAAAAAGAACCTTTTCATATACCGCTGTCAATTGCCTTATTAGGGGAAAACGGAGTATTACCACTTTGTCTCGAGGGTAAGGTTATCGCTGGAAGTGAAGTAGTCCTCGATGTCACTGGCGTCACCCAGCAGTTTGTTTTTGAGAATGTTTCAGAAGCCCCCGTTCCCAGCTTGTTACGGGGCTTTTCTGCGCCAGTGAAATTAACATTCGATTACAGTCGTGATGATTTAGTATTTTTGATGAGTAGGGATACTGACGGTTTTGTTCGCTGGGACGCCGCGCAGCAACTCGGCGTTCTCGTGCTTAACGACATGGTTGCAGCAATCCAGACGGGTATCGAGGCGACAGTAGATAGTCGTCTGTTTGATGCCTGCCGAGAAATTTTGGCTGATGATGAGTTGGATAAAGCCATGGTCGCGTTGATGTTGAATCTGCCTACTGAGGCGTATTTGGCAGAGATTACTGATGAGGTTGATATTCAGGCGATTCATCAGGCCAGAACGGCGGCAAGGTTGGCTATCGCTCAACAACTACAGTCCGAGCTGCGGCAAGTTTACTCGGATATGCAGAGCTCTGAGGAATACCAGGCTACGGCCGAGCAGATAGCTCAGCGCAGTCTGAAAAATGCAGCGCTAGGTTACTTGATGCTGCTGGATGATCAGAAAACGTTGGCATTATGTGTTGATCAATATGATAACAGTGACAATATGACCGACGTTTTGGCGGCGTTCAACTGTATTTTAAACAGCGCATTTGAGCAGGAAAAACAACGCGTTTTGGCAGACTTTTACCAGCGTTGGCAGCAAGAATCTCTGGTAGTGAATCAATGGTTTATGGCGCAGGCGATGAGCAGTGTGCCAGGCAATTTGAGTCGAGTGAAAGAGCTAATGAATCATTCGGCTTTTGATATACGGAATCCCAATAAAGTTCGAGCGTTGATTGGTGCATTTTGTGGGCAAAATGCGGTTAATTTTCATCAGCTGGATGGGGGCGGTTATCGTTTTCTTGCGGATCAAATTATCGTGCTCAATGAACTGAACCCACAGGTAGCATCAAGATTGTTGGGGCCTCTTACCAAGTGGAAAAAATACGTTCCCGCCAGCCGTGTGTTAATGAAAGAGCAGCTGGAGA
>CAYNZI010000597.1:0-2366 GCA_964401565.1 uncultured Spongiibacteraceae bacterium | reverse complement strand
TGCTCATCGCGCTCACCATCAATATCCAAGTTTACATCAACAAAACCCGACAGGGGTTGGCCCGCTAAATTAGCGATATTCTCCAGTGGTAATCCTTCTAATGTGAGGTTGGCTTTCAAGTGCGGCTGCAAATCCCACGGCGTAACCGTTGCCGTAAAACCTATCGGGGCATCATTCCAGCGCGCTTCCAGCACCACCGTCATTGGCCGGTTCTGCCAACTACTCAACCGCGTCAATTGTAGATGGTCTACGACAAGAAATCCTTTTGCCACAGGACTAATAACGGTCAATTCAATATCGGATAATGTAATCTGTTCAGCGGCCAACCGGGGCAATACAAAGGTTTGGTCTGTACTGGGCTCATCGCGTGTGGTGGTCAACGGCAGCAGCAGCTCCCACTCGCCGTCGTCTGACTGAATAGCGCTGAGTCGGGCTCCCTGCAAAAGAATGCTCTCGGCATTGAAGTTGCCCCTTAACAATTGCATCCAACTAAAATCGGCTTCCAGGCCGGTAATACTGAGTTTGCGACTTTGATCTCGGGTCAGCGTAATTCCGGTTACTGCCGCCTTCCCACTAAACAAGTTAAAGTCCACATCTTCTATACTGACACTCCCTAATCCCGTGGATGGAATAACCTTGATTAGTGCAAATCGCATGAGCTCTGGCAGCAACACCAAAAAAACGGCAAGAACGACCAGCACGCGAACAGTCCGCCCTCTGAATAGTGCAAAGTTCACTGGTTGATCCTCATTTATAATTTATACAAAAAGATGATTCTAACACGACAGTTTGAACCGACGCCGCGCGTAAGACGACTTACAAGGTCTGGACTTTACGCTTGCCACAACGACTGCACTCAGACGTCGTCACCAACTTCCCCTGTTTAACATCAAATGCCTGCTGAGTGATAATTTTCCACTTATGGTGCCCTTGTCGGCACAACGTATTGCCACCGCTGTTGCGATTTACTGAGGGCTTTTTGAAGGGTAGTATTTCAGCCAACGAGGTACCTATTCGAATTCCAGTGTCCTGAGCCGGCTCATTAGCGCATGGTGTAATCCCTGACGTCAAGTTGTCGACTCACAGCAAAGCAAGTAATATTACCCGCCCAAACCCACTCAAGCTTATCAACTCCGTAAGCTGAAACTACTATAGCGCGGTCTTATCATGCAAATCAGCTCCAAATCTGTTGTGGCTTTTCACTACACTTTGTTTAATGAGGCAGGCGACGAAGTAGAGAGTAGTCGCGATAGCAAACCGTCCCTTTGCTTAATGGGTGCAGGCAACACCCTTCCCGGTCTCGAGCAGGCAATGATGGGCAAGCAAGCCGGCGATAAAATCGATGTCACGCTGGAACCACACTTGGCATACGGCGTATTTCAGGCCGACAAAAAAGACCGCATATCTGCCAAGTATTTAAAACACGAGGGTAAACTACTGCCCGGTAAAGTCGTCCGCCTCAATACCAATCAAGGTACGCAGACTGCCACTATTGTTAAAGTTGGAAAATTCAGTGTCGATATCGATCTCAACCATCCCCTTGCCGGACAAACAGTAAAATTTGCCATCGAGATTGATGATGTGCGCGCCGCTACTCCTGACGAGGTGAGTCACGGCCATGCTCACGGCGCGGGTGGTCATCAACACTAGCTAGCGAGAGATGACCGCCGTCTCCAACGGTGGTCATCTCGTCTGAGCACCATCAACATTGTGAGGATTCTACTATGACGGAATTTATTCGAACTCCGGATTCAGCGTTTGAAAAACTTCAGGACTTTCCCTTTCAACCCAACTACCACTCATGGCACGATTTGCGAGTTCACTACTTGGATGAGGGTCCGAAAGACGGTCCGGTGATGTTGCTGATACACGGCATGCCGACTTGGAGTTACCTCTATCGTCATATGATTCCCTTGCTAATTGACGCGGGGTACCGCTGTATTGCTCCCGATCATCTGGGTTTTGGCCGCTCTGACAAACCTACCGACGCGCACTGGTATACCATCGCGCGTCATACTGAAGTATTAACCTCTCTCATCGTCGCACTTGATTTAAATGACATCACCCTGGTCTGCCAGGATTGGGGCGGGCCAACCGGGCTTGCCCAAGCGGCAATGATGCCGGATCGATTTTCTCGATTGACGATCATAAATACCTGGCTCCACCACGATGACTACATGTATTCCGAAGGCATTCGAAAGTGGAATCGGCAATGGCACGAGGGCGGCCTGTTTTGCCGCGAGACACCTAATATCGGCGTATTGTTGGTATTAAGCGCTGGACTCATGGATCGCAATGCGATGATCCCTGCCTTACTTGAAAACACCGACCCCAAGCTGGAGGGCGAAGCCGCCCTGATGTACGAA
>CAYNZI010000596.1:0-2367 GCA_964401565.1 uncultured Spongiibacteraceae bacterium | reverse complement strand
TCACTGGCGGAGGATGTAGCGTTAATCGACGGTACGGATGAGCTTATGGTGATCGGTGGTGCAGCAATTTACGCTGCCGCTATTCCGGTAGCAAATCGCCTGTATGTTACGGAAATACATGCCGAGGTGGAGGGTGATGCTTTTCTGCCTGATATCGGCTGGCAGAGCTGGTGCGAACGCAGTCGAGATTTCCATAAAGCGGTTGATCCTAATCCATACGATTTCAGTTTTGTGGTTTACGATCGTAAGGAATAATGGGTAATTTACCTTAGCTTAGTGTTACCTCGTGGTAGCAATAATGAGAAAGTGTAACCTTTCTTCCCGCACTACCAATTTGGGTGTATTGATAGGCTACAGAAGATTGAAAAAATTTAATTATTGAGTTTAAATCCTCAGCCTCGGTTTACCGACCCAGTAATATTGACTATAAATAAGTAAGTAGTACCGAGTCTAAAATTATCAGATCTGAATCACTTTGTTGGATATAGGAAACGCAATTCCCATGACTATGCATCGATTTAAAAATGCACTGATTGCATTGGTATCTGCAGGCGCTCTCGCGGGCTCTGCGGCTGCTGTGCAAGCCAGTAATCTGGACTCCATTTTAAAAGTTGGAGAATCCAAAACTGTAGCGGCCAAAAAGTCTCAAGGCAAAATAGACAAACTGGCCGACCAAACCCGCGATTTGTTGGGTGATTACAAAACGGTTAACAAGCAGATTGACGGCCTCAAGGTCTACAATTCTCGCTTGCAGCGCCAGATTGATAATCAGCTAAAGCGCATTGATGAAATCGGTGTGTCCATCGATCAGGTAACGATTGTACAGCGGCAGATGACGCCGTTGGTTATACGTATGATCGACGGCCTAGAGAAGTTCGTCGAGTTGGATATGCCCTTCCACTTGGAAGAACGCAACAAGCGTATTGCTTTCCTTCGCGCCAACCTCGATCGTTCAGATGTAACCGTGGCAGAAAAATTCCGCCAGGTGCTCGAGGCGTATAAAATTGAAAATGAATACGGCCGGAAAATTGATGCATACAAAGACAGCGTAGAAATTGACGGCGTAGAACGCGATGTCAATATCTTCCGCGTTGGCCGTGTGTCGCTGGTTTATCAGACAACCGACACAGAAGTAGCCGGAGCCTGGGATCAAGCCAGTCGCTCTTGGGTGCCATTGGAGCGTGGCGAGTATCGCAACGCCATCATGAAGGGCCTGCGTATCGCACGTAAAGAAGCCTCTATCGATCTGTTAAGCATGCCTGTACCTGCGCCGGAGGCTAAATAATGAGCATTAAATTTATCAAGGGCGCAGCATTACTGCTGACTGCCGCAATTGTTTTGCCTGCAACCACCGCGGTTGCTCAGGATGCCAAAACACTGGATGAGCTTCTCGGCTTTGTGAAGCAGGGCCAGATCACCGAGGCGAAAGAAAACCGCGCTCGTGAGCAACGTTTTGCCAATGCCAAGGCCGATCAGGCACGCCTTCTTAAAGAGTCTGAAGCCGAGCGCGCCCGTCAGGAGCGCCTCAGTAAGCAGTTGGAAGACAAGTTTGAAGCCAATGAGCTGTTGGTTGCTGCCAAGCAGAAGCAACTCAAAGAGCAGTTGGGTACTCTGGCCGAGTTATTCGGTCATTTGACTTCAACCGCCGGCGACCTTGCGTCCAACCTGGAGTACTCACTGGTTAGCGCACAGTACCCCGGTCGTGAAGTGTTCCTCACAGAGTTGATTGCGAAGATGAGTGGTAGCGACCAACTGCCAAGCATCGAAGAAATTGAACGCGTATGGTATGAGATTCAGCGTGAAATGATTGAATCTGGAAAAGTTGTAGCCTTTAATGCCACGGTTTCCAAGCCAAACGGCGACAAAGTTGAGCAGAAGGTTGTGCGTGTAGGTACCTTTAACATTGTTTCGGAAGATGGAATGTACCTGCAATACGTGCCTGCCAAAGGTTCTATGGAAGAATTGTCTAGTCAACCTTCCGGCCCCTATACAGCGTGGGCTAAAGATCTGGTAGCAGCTAGCCCGGGCAGTGGCCTGCAGAAAGTCGGCATGGACCCAACGGGCCCAAGCGGTGGTTCCTACCTTGCAGCTTTGATCAACAGCCCCAACCTGGAAGAGCGCTGGCATCAGGGCGGATACATCGGCTATGCAATTACTGCCGTTGGTATCTTCGCCTTTATCCTGGCTATCTACCGCCTGTTAGTATTGTTCGCAGTAAGTGGCAAGGTGAGCTCGCAGCTTAAAAGCGAGACAGCCAAAGACAACAACCCACTGGGTCGCGTGCTGAAAGTGCACGAAGACAACCCAAGCATGGACACCGAGACTCTGGAGCTCAAGCTTCACGAGGCAATCATGAAAGAGACACCC
>CAYNZI010000595.1:0-2367 GCA_964401565.1 uncultured Spongiibacteraceae bacterium | reverse complement strand
ACAGAAATAAGGCGCATCCAGAGTAGCGCGTCAATCTTTTGTCGCTGCATTTGCTCTGGAAACAAAACAGCAACTAACAAAAAGAGCATGAAAATCGCGCCCAGTAGGCTGATCGCTCGCGCTCTGACTGACCATTCAGTCCAGGTGTCGTGGAAAAAGTGAGATTCCATACATGGGTCTGCAAATTCCCCGATACGGTTTAGCTTCCCACGACTCTCATCGAAGTGGGATTTGTCAGAAGTGGTCTTGGCGGCAGGATCATTCATATATACTTACATGGCATCTGGGTTTAGGGCGGGCTAATAGCCAATTTTCGCCCACTCTACTATAAACAGCACGGCTCGGGTAATCGTCGGGTCTCCTGTGCCAAATAATGAGAAGGTTTTTCTGAAAGCCTCATTCAGGGCCTCTTGTCAGTGGTTTTTTACAATCAGTCCCAGGTGATGATCATAATTTCAAGGCTAATGATTTAACCCGTGAACATTGGAGCCGCGCCGCTGCAATACGAAAGACATTTGAAGCGGCGTTTGTATTGGCAGAGCTCCCTAATTTTAACCCGCAAAGCTTTCGTAATACATTGACGGTATTTGATGAGAGCTTGTGTCATTCGGCCGAAGAATTTAAGGCTTGGAGTCAAAACTTAGGCCATGAGGGCGTATTAATAACGTTTTATAGCTATGGCGAAGTGCAAGACGGTAGGCAGGCGGATATTTTTAAGCAGTTCAAAGAGCCGCGAGTGGGGGTGGCTTCGCCTGATGTCGCAGAGCTGGCGAAAGCGCTGGCTAAAGAAATGGCGAATCAGCCATCCGTTTAACCGGCATTCTCTAGGGGGTAATCCTGCACTAGGCTCTCGGTGGGGATATTTAGTCCGTCATGTAATTTACGGATCATGGTAAGCGTCAGTTTACGGCGATAGTTTAATACTTCAGAGACACGACCTGTGCGGCCAATGTAGGGTACTAAATCTTTATCTTTGAGGCCGTATTGCTCCATACGAAAACGAATGGCCTCGATGGGGTTTGGTTTGTTGATGGCGAAGTGTTTGGCTTCGTAGGCTTCAATGAGGGTGCCCAGAATATCTAATTCGTCCCCTTCGGAGGTATCTAGTTCTGCATCCATTAGTATCATGGTGCGTTCTAAAGTGGCTTCATAATCAGCTTCAGTTTTAATGGGTTTAATGTTCATATCGTCACCGCGTTTACTTGATCGTACATTTCATGGGTGCCAACAAAGCGTATGTACACTATTTTATAAGGGTAATTGACCTTTACGATCAGTCGGTACTCATTCCCCTTGATGTTAAACACTGCTCGGCTATTTTGTAGGATGCTGGCATTGCCAAATTGTGCCTTCAGTTCTTGAGGTGTAGACCAGTCAGCTTTGATTACCTCGTTGTGCCATGCTTCTAGCTGGCCTTGTGAGTTGGAATAAATGGGTTGTCCCCAAAATTCTCTCAATGTCCTTTTTGAGACTATACGCATCTAAGTCATCCTTGATCCCATTATGGGAGTTTTTGTGCGATTGTCAAGTTAGAGGGGGTGGCTTTCGGCGGTTAGATGCTTGCAGTTCTCAGTGTTTTTTTTCCGGTAAGGCTCATATTGCCCGTCGCAGCTTGCTGTATGTGCTGGCTCCACCAATTCATCATGGGAATACGGCGTTGTATGTACGGTACTACAATCAGTACTACTAAACAGCGGAATATTATGAGGTGCTATAGAATATTATAGGCACAAAAAAGCCCGTAAATCGTTGAATTTACAGGCTTTAGTGGTCTTTCTGGGTTGCTTTAGAACCCTGTATTGGTGGAGCCGGTGGGAATTGAATTCGGTTGCTAGTGCATTGAAATATAAGAGATTAACAAGTTTAGCTATCTTCTATTGTTACTATTGGTGTTACATTGATAGGAAGTCATGCTGTTCAATTGCGGATTTTGCCATTGAATTGATGTCAGCAGGCCGTACGGCACCATTATTCTTACAATTGCGCCCAGTGCGCCCAGTGCGTCCAGTTTTGTTGGCGAGGCTTTGGATCCCCGCACTTCTTGCTGTATCTTCCTCCCCGTACTGTCCAGCTTAATCAAGCACCTATCGATTAAGTCTGGGGGTGTTATCGGCCAACCTGTAACGAGAATAGCCAGTTTACAGTGCCTAGAGTAGCCCCCGAACGTTCGCCACCCTTGAGAGCTGGCACTGTATTTATTTTAAGGGCAGCATCTTGAGGAGAAGCTGAATGAGAGACAAGAAGGAACTTACTGGGGGTATAATCAACCCCATAGACTTAACTGAAAAAACCATAACTGAGCTATCAAGGATTTTACAACAACGACAAGAATTTAAAGACGGGGTTGATCGCAGTACCCTTGAGCAG
>CAYNZI010000594.1:0-2368 GCA_964401565.1 uncultured Spongiibacteraceae bacterium | reverse complement strand
GTTTTTAAACCGTGGGTCTTGGTACGGCACAACCGATAAAACAGACCAACCCTTCCCCACAACCTCTTTCGCCACAGCGGTAAAACGTGCGGCACCAGCCGTAGTCAATATTTATACTCACACACAACTCAACTCACCGAAGCATCCAACACAGAGCGACCCACTACTACAACAATACCGCAACCCCAACCAACCCAGTAGCCGTCCGCTGCAATCGGCACTTGGCTCTGGTGTTATCGTCAGTACACAGGGTTACCTGCTCACCAACAACCATGTCATTCAGGGGGCCGATACCATCATCGCGCTGCTGCAGGATGGCCGCGAAGCCCGAGCCACACTCATTGGCCGCGATACCGATACCGACCTTGCAGTATTAAAAATAGACCTACCGCACCTCACCGCCATTGAATTGGGTTCGCCCTCAAACAGCCAAGTAGGCGATATTGCACTCGCCATTGGCAACCCTTTTGGTGTCGGTCAAACGGTCACTCAGGGCATTATCAGCGCAACAGGCCGCTACGGCCTCGGCCTCAACACCTACGAAAACTTTTTACAAACCGATGCGGCCATCAACCCCGGTAATTCCGGTGGCGCACTCATCGATATTGAGGGTCGCCTGCTCGGTATCAATACCGCCGTGCTGGATGAAAACGGCAGTCTCGCAGGGGCATCATCCATAGGCATTGGCTTTGCCATTCCCGCAGACACCGCCATGAAAGCCCTAAAAGACATCATTCAGCACGGCAGCGTCGTGCGCGGCTGGCTCGGCATCGAAGCCCGCCAAATGACACCACAAATGGCGGCATCACTGGGCATAAAATACATCGACTGCGTTATTATTACCGGAATTTACAAACGCGGCCCGGCGCAGATGGCCGGCTTACGACCCGGTGATTTAATTGTTAAAATCAATCAGCAGGTTGTCACCGATGGCCGCCTCAGCATGTATCAAATTGCTCGATTGGAACCCGGCGAAAGTGTTGCACTAAAAATATTACGACGCGGGAGAACCCTACAGATCAATGCTGTTGTCGGCACACGCCCTGAACAAGACTCTCTTTAACAGGGCATGAAGCAGCCTCTCGGACTTAGCTACCCTCAACTAAGACTTAATACGATACTCCGCCGAGCGCGCGTGCGCCTCTAAGGATTCACCGCGCGCCAAAACCGAAGCGATTTTGCCCAATTCAGAAGCTCCTGCCGCCGAGCACTGAATAATGGAACTGCGCTTCTGAAAGTCATAAACCCCCAAAGGCGACGAAAAACGCGCCGTGCCAGAGGTCGGTAACACATGATTGGGGCCAGCACAGTAATCCCCTAAAGCCTCAGAGGTATAGCGGCCCATGAAAATAGCTCCAGCATGACGAATATGTGGCAGCAACGCCTCAGGGTCATCAACTGACAGCTCCAGATGTTCCGGCGCAATGCGATTAATGAGAGCCACCGCTTCGTCGATATTGGCCACCTGAATTAAAGCACCACGCGACTCCAAAGATACCCGCGCAATCGCCTCGCGCTCAAGCGTCGGTAGGAGCCTGTCGATACTCAGCTGCACGCTCTGCAGAAATTCAGCATCATCTGATATTAAAATAGATTGAGCCTTTTCATCGTGTTCAGCCTGACTGAACAAATCCATCGCAATCCAATCGGGATCGGTTTTACCATCGCACAAAACTAAAATTTCAGAGGGCCCCGCAATCATATCAATCGCCACCACACCAAACACGGCACGCTTAGCACTGGCCACATAAACATTACCAGGGCCGACAATCTTATCCACTTTAGGCACAGTTTCAGTGCCATAAGCAAGGGCGGCAATGGCCTGGGCACCACCGATGGTAATGACAGTATCCACCTCGGCAATCGCCGCTGCGGCAAACACCATTTCATTCATTTCGCCATTGGGCGTTGGCACAACCATGACCAGCTCTTTTACCCCCGCCACCTTGGCTGGCAATGCATTCATCAGCACAGTAGATGGATAGGAGGCCTTGCCACCAGGCACATACAGACCCACTCGATCCATAGCCATAATCTGCTGCCCAAGCACCGTGCCGTCAGTTTCGGTATAAGACCAAGAATTCTGTGTTTGATGCTCATGGTAGCGGCGCACACGCTCAGCCGCCCGCTCCAACGCCTGACGCTGTTCCGAGGAGATAGCCGATAAAGCCTGCTGTAGGCGCGCCTTTGGAATCAGCAATTCAGCCATACAGTCAGCATTCAAAGCGTCGAAACGATTACTGTATTCCAGCACCGCCGCATCGCCACGCTGACGCACATCGCTGATAATATTTTCGACCGTCTGCACCACAGCATGATCCGATACAGAATCCCAAGCCAGCAGAGCAGACAGCTCGACCTCAAAATT
>CAYNZI010000593.1:0-2370 GCA_964401565.1 uncultured Spongiibacteraceae bacterium | reverse complement strand
TGGGCGTTGATATAATAATGCCATCAGAGCGCTGGCTGTGTACAAATTGCCCGTCTATATAGGTTTCAAACTCAATCATACGAATGAATTCACCTGGGTGCAGCACCACATCGTTGAGCGCATCGCCATGACCTACGGGTACGCCGTTGCGATAGACCACCATATCGAGCAAAAAACGACTTTCAGTGGCATATTTTCCCGCCAATACTTCGGCAACCTTGGGTTCGAGATCTTCGGGTGTGATGTCGGCTAAAAACCCGAGCCGACCACGGTTAATGCCCAGCAGAGGAACATTGTGCCGAGCGAGCGCCCGCGCCGCGCCGAGCAGGCTGCCATCGCCACCCACTACGATCACTAGGTCACATTCGCAACCGAGTTTATCGCTCGAGCAGGTTTTGATATTGCTGCGAGCGAGCATGT
This sequence comes from uncultured Spongiibacteraceae bacterium, assembly GCA_964401565.1. GTDB lineage: Bacteria > Pseudomonadota > Gammaproteobacteria > Pseudomonadales > Dasaniaceae > Oceanicoccus. The sequence continues at coordinate 1,950 of CAYNZI010000593.1, read as the reverse complement.
TTGAGGTTTCATCCTCAAGGGTTACGACTATATCGCGGGTCTGCAAAAAGGATACGAGACGCCCCAAGGTATCAGCGGCCTGTCTATTACCCATTCGACCAATAATGCCGATATGTTCAAATGATGCCATGAATAATTCACAATAACGAAGTAATTGCCCTATTACGGGATTTAGCGGCATATTATAGCGGTATGCCGACGATAAAAAACAAAGCCTAGGTTAACTTTATGGTAACTATTCAATATAAGTCAAAGAGCACCTTAAATCTTGGGGATTTGCACCAGAAAATGCCGTAAACCCATCGACGTACAGGATTGTAGTGGTCGTATAGGACAGGGCTACCCTCAGGAGCATAAACTCTGCATTTTCGCCTGTTTTTGTCTTGTATTGGCCACCTCGAAAACGAACTTCAACAACCTGCTAGAGGTAGCCTGCCTCATACATTTCTTGCGCTTTCCCGTTCAGGTAAGACCCAAAATCTAAGGCTAAGCACTTCGAAGATAGACGTGCTGAATAGTTACACTTTATGATTAACAGACAAGACTACTGGCCGGCACCGCACGCCCATTTTTTAGTATATAGTCACGGCGTTGAAATGCGGCACCTGATGAATAGAGTTTTCTCAACCCCTCGGTGAGTGAGGATACCTGAAACCCCTGCTGCCGCAAAAGAAAGGCTATGGCATCACTGCGTCGCCCACTATTACAGCAGGTGACATAGTGATGCGATTTATCCAGTTGTCGTGTTTGCAACGGCAAAAAGTTGACGGGAATATTGGCGGCACCTTCCAAGTGACCCTCGCTATACTCGCCCTCGGTGCGAACATCTATTAGAGTATAAGTGTCTGACTGTTTAAGCAGAGTCTCAAAACTTACTCGTGGGATTTCCGGCTCGCGCAGTAGCGCCAAGAAATCCTGTTTTTCCAGACGCAACAAAACACCGGGTGTGGCCATGGTCACAGTGGCATTGCGCACAGTTTCATTGACAAGAGCGTCTTCACCAAAGCAGCGCCCCACACCAATATCTGCAACCCATTCAGAGTCTTTATGAGCAGACTGAGTAACCCGCGCCTGCCCCTCCTGAATAAAGTAGCAACCATCGCCCAGCTCACCCTGCCTGAGAATAACATCCCCCGCATCCACAGACTGAGGCGTAAGCCGAGAAAAAATCTGCTCTATATTGGTTGGCGGTACTTTAGAAAAAAGATTGGAGCGGACAATTTTCATCATCCACTCAGCATCCTCATCAAGGTCCGGCTGGTCGGCAATTTGCAACTGTAAATAATCTGCAATTTGGCTCCACGCCAAGAGTCGATCTAACTGCTGGGCATCAACCTTTAGCACACGACTATCACTCAGTGCTATTGCACGGCAAGGCCTTGGAAGGAGAGGAACTAGTGGGAACAGTGCCGAACGGCCTTTTACGATTTCGCTGAGACCATCTTCAAATTGCAGTTCAATATCGCCATGCAGCAGGTAAATATAACTCTGATCATAGCTGCCCGCCTCGAATAAAACCTGACCACGAAATACATGAGCAGTAGCATTGTCTTTAAGCAGCTCAAGTAGATGAACCCGCGTCATATCTTTTAATGGCACCAGCGATTGGGCTTGAGCCAATAGATCTTCAAAACTTTGTTGTTGCGGTAAGGTTTTATTCATAGCGCTTAATCAAATTCCCTTTGGCTGGAGATGGCTATCGGTTGTGACGCTGTCATTTATGGTGCTGTAGCTTGTGGCGTGGTCATTATAGGTAGCTTCATGGTGCTTGTAGTTATGGCCGTATAGATTACGCACACATAATGGATGAATATGGAAGCGGAGTAAACGGGCTTCTGAACTCATCGTATAGCCCAGAAAAGCCGCGCCGCCCCTGCAATCCGCCGGTATGAACAACAACCAGCTCTGATCCTCGCGGCCAGTACTGCTGCTTAAGCATTTCAGTTAACG
>CAYNZI010000592.1:0-2374 GCA_964401565.1 uncultured Spongiibacteraceae bacterium | reverse complement strand
GTTGTTGCAATAAGCGTCACATTCATCACTGAGGTCTTTCCGCATTTTTATCTGAGCAAATTCTTTCCAGTCACTTAAGCCGGGAGAGGATATAAATAGCTTGGATGGGATGCGGTCAGTCAGCCCGTGATACGACATTGCACTTAGGTGTGAAACGTAGCAGAAGGGGTCGACTGTGCATGCAATATCGCCGGCCTCGCTACTTGTACGGCCTAGAAGGGTGTAAACGGTGTTTGGCAAACCTTTGTAGTGACTTAAAACCCCTTCTTCTAATAGTTGATCTACCAGTTTGGTGACATCGCTGTTTTCGGCATGGTCCTTACGGATGTTAATCGCTTCACCTTTGAACTTCTTGTGGCGGTATAGGCGGTGAACTATTTGTCCCAGCTGATAGCGGGTGACCACGGGAGAGTCTAGGTCGCCAAGAGAGAGGGTTAGGGCTTTACTTGCTTTCATTGAAATTCTGTTCCAACCACATGTATATGTCCTAAGGACATATACATGTGGTTGGAGAAAAAGTCAAATTCTCAGCGGGATTAAGGCATGGGTGGGGAGGAGTGATTGAGGAAAGCTCAAATGTACTCGGGTATGCTACACTTACGTCCTAAGGACGTAAGTGTAGCATACCCTTATTACTTTTCCAGAGCATCCCCAATTCTTGAGCCCATGTGACGTTCGATATGTTGATATCTAAGCCCCCGCATCATTTAGCGTCTTGAATAAAAATATTAAGATAGGTACAATAAGCATCCTTAGGATGCTTATTGTACCTATCTGTATTGCTTTGATTTGCTCGTTAACTTGCAGGTGGACGTGCCTCGAAAGGAGGCGGGCTTATATATCCGGCTTATTATTACTATAAAAATCAAGAAGTTAATATTGAGGCACACGGTAACAGCGCCAATGTTACCGTGTGCTTTTCCTGCGACGCCTTCTCAGGATGGACTTTTAATATGCAAGGAATAGATCAGGAGCTACAGTCCATTGAGGCAGAGCTTGCCGCTATTGATCGGCGCAAAGCAGAGTTGCTGCAGCGACAATCTCAGTTAGCCGCTCAAAGACAGCAATCGATCATTCCTGCTGTTTCGCAGCCAGATCACAGCGCACTGACTACCCAGCAAAAGGTCGACCTGTTTATCGGTTTATTCCAGGGGCGCAACGATATCTATGCCATGCGCTGGGAGAACAAGCAGGGGCGAAGCGGTTATTCCGTCGCTTGTGCCAATGAGTGGCAGCGGGGTATTTGCAACAAGCCCAAGGTGAAATGCGGTGAGTGCAGTCACCGTGCTTATTTACCATTGGATAAACTGGCTGTTTACGATCACCTCTCCGGTAAGAAGACGGTTGGGCTTTACCCTTTGTCGACAGAGGATCAATGTTGGCTGTTAGCCGCCGACTTCGACAAGGCTGACTGGCAGCAAGCTGTTACAGCGTTTCGACAAGTTTGTGAAAACTGGGACATTAGCTGTGCGATAGAGCGTTCACGCTCGGGCAATGGGGCGCACGTCTGGATTTTCTTTGAGCAGGCTATCGCCGCTAAAGATGCTCGCCGCCTGGGCTTTGCTTTACTAGATAAAGCGATGGAGCAGCATGCCGGACTGCCACATCAGCTATTTAAAAATGTCCGCCAGCAAAGGCAGAACCCCTGGCTGTGGCATAGTGAAAATCATCCCCGAGAGTACCCCCTCTGCTTCAAGAGCCTGCCACTTTTTGGCTTGCTCCCTGATTCGAGACTCATCTCCAACCAGACTAATTTCATCCACCAGCTCGTCCGGGACAGCTAACACCGCCTCCTCTTTTCTTCCCGCAAGGTACAGCTCCTGGATTTTCTCAGCTGCAGCCGTATAGCCCAATTTTTTGGCAAAATCGTTGTAGAAGTTTTTGTCCTTTGCACCCATACCGCCTATATACAAGGCCAGAAAGTGTTTTACGGGAATACGACATACATCCACGTCATCACCCAACCACACCGGTACGAATGGCAGAACATCAAAGTTATGGAAGCCCTTGCCATTCCCGGCCCTGGCAAAACCTTCCTCAAGATGGGGGCGCAAAATGTCAAATTTTTCCGGGCTAATCATGACTGGGATAACTCCATCGGCCACTTCTCCACTCATACGCAAGCCTCCTGGGGTAAAAGATGCAGAATAGATAGGTGTGCCAAGTTCCGCTTTCAGAATACTTTTTAGAGGTTTCCCAAGGCCTGTCGCTCCTTCGCCGCTATAGGGCAACTGATAGACCACACCCTCAAACGAACTTTTCTCGCGCGCCATAATCTTACGCATAATCTGAATATACTCACGGGAACGCTGTACGGGCTTACCATAAGGTATGCCATGCCACCCCTCAACGACCTGAGGCCCGGAAGCTCCAA
>CAYNZI010000591.1:0-2376 GCA_964401565.1 uncultured Spongiibacteraceae bacterium | reverse complement strand
TGTAGTCCGTAAGAGCGAGCCCTGCCAGCCATCTTTACCGGAGCAAAGAACGCGGCTTCAAGGAATATATCCTTACTCTCTGCGGTCACAGCGGTTGCTTCACCGCCCATAATTCCGGCCAAAGCTACGGGCTTCTGGTGATCGGAGATAACGAGAGCACCAGCGTGCAGCTCTATTTCCTGCCCATCAAGCAGTGTGATCTTTTCTGCCTCTTGTGCATGGCGCACACGAATACCGCCCACTAACAAGCCCAGATCAAATGCGTGCATCGGCTGACCTAGCTCAAGCAACACGTAGTTAGTAACGTCAACAACGGCATCAATGGAACGAATACCCGAGCGGCGTAACTTCTCTTGCATCCACAGTGGACTGGGTCGGCTAATGTCGACACCACGAATAATCCGACCGACATACCGAGGACAGTCCGCTCCCGCTTCGATATCTATCGTTAACCGATCGTCAATTTGCGGTGTCACTGGCACGATTTCCGGCACAACCACATCGCACTCGTAAATAACACCTACGTCTCGGGCGATACCCGCAACACTCAAACAGTCCGCTCTATTGGGCGTTAAGTCCACCTCAATAATAATGTCATCGAGATCCAGGTAATCACGTAAATCAGCCCCTACCGGCGCATCGGCAGCCAACTCCATCAAACCCTCACTGGCATCCGACAAGCCCAGCTCCTGTTCCGCACATAACATACCGAAGGACTCAACGCCTCGAAGCTTGGCTTTGTTGATTTTGAACCCTTTCGGACTATCTCCCGGCAACATTGCTCCGACGGTAGCAAATGGAATTTTTATTCCAACACGGGCGTTCGGTGCACCACAGACAATCTGTGCAATCTCTCCATCACCGGCAACCTGACATACCCGTAATTTATCCGCATCAGGATGTTGCTCAATAGCGATAATCTCGCCTACAACAACGCCAGTAAACTCACCAGCCACGGATTCAATACCGTCAACTTCAAGGCCTGCCATGGTGATCTTTTCCACCAAGTCATCCGTAGACACACTGGGGTTAACCCATTCTCGCAGCCATTTTTCGCTAATTTTCATGGTCTTTTAAATCTCTGTTTGACTATCGCTGACATCAAATTTAGTCATTCAATCGTAAGCAATTCGTTATTTTTTCACTGGGCACCGACGTTCAATACACGCCCTTTCACCTAGCGGAATTGTTCCAGGAATCTCAGGTCGTTTTCAAAAAACAGTCGCAAATCGTTAACGCCATAACGCAACATTGCCAGGCGTTCTACACCCATACCAAATGCGAAGCCGGTATATTTTTCTGTATCAATATTGGAATACTCAAAGACCCGCGGATGAACCATGCCGCAACCCATAACTTCCAGCCAACCTGTCTGACTACAAACCCGGCAACCCTCGCCATTACACATCACACATTGAATATCCACTTCCGCTGAAGGCTCAGTGAATGGAAAATAAGAAGGCCGGAAACGTACCGCGAGCTCTTTCTCAAAAAACACCCTTAAAAATTCTTCAACAATTCCTTTCAGGTCGGCAAAACTACTATCTTCACTAATCATCAGACCTTCGACCTGATGAAACATCGGTGTATGCGTCAAATCGGAATCACAGCGATAGACACGACCGGGACAAATGATTTTTAACGGCGGCTCAGCTGCTTCCATAACCCTGACCTGGACGGGAGAAGTATGTGTTCTCAAAACCGTCGATTCGTCGATATAAAAGGTGTCATGCATTGCTCTGGCCGGATGATGTGCCGGAATATTCAGTGCTTCGAAGTTATGGTAATCATCTTCAATTTCCGGACCTTCGACTGTTTCAAAGCCGATTGCCTCAAAAAAGTCAGCTATTCGCTCTATCGTCCTAGTAACCGGGTGCAAACCTCCCGTTGTCTGCCCACGTCCAGACAACGTGATATCGATGGTTTCACCGGCTAATTTTTCGGCAACTGCGGCGCCCTCAAGGACATCCTTACGCTCACCAAGCAATGCCTGTAAGGCTTGCTTTACTTTGTTGATTTCGGCGCCGGCAGCAGGGCGCTCTTCGGCCGACAATTTACCTAGACCTTTCAACAGACCAGTAATACTGCCTTTTTTACCTAAATAATCGACTCGCACTTGATCAAGTGCAGAGGGATCTTCGGAACTGGCTATAGCCGCTCGGGCTTCATTTGCCAGAGACTCCAAATTTTCCATTGTCTATTCTCTACTCATTATAAAATATTCTACGGGGCGCCAAAAACGAAAATAGGGAAAGAGCGCCAGCCCTTTCCCTATTTAGGTGTTATCAAATGGAACGACGTTCCAATCTAATACTTTACGCCAAGGCGGCTTTCGCTAGATCAACTACAGCGGCAAAAGCTGGCTTATCGTGAACT
>CAYNZI010000590.1:0-2388 GCA_964401565.1 uncultured Spongiibacteraceae bacterium | reverse complement strand
AAAGGGGGTACGGCGATAGACTTAACTTGGCTTTCAATAATAAAGCGGCGTAAGTCGACCAAACCATCAACCACCCACTCCATCTTTGATTTGGCCTTCCAGTGCTGCTTAGTGGGGAAGTTAACGATCCATTTTGGCCCCATCAGCTCACCCGTGTCAGTAATGTACATCTTTCCGGTCTCAACCTGCCTCGCCTTACAGGCCGCAGCATATTCCTTCATGTTTTTAGGGAAGCGTTCTTTAAACATCAACGCTATACCCTTGCCCATGACGCCCACCGTATTCACGGTATTAATCAGAGCGTCTACTTCGGCCTCAAGCAGGTTACCTTGTGTATATCGAATCATCAGAAATACCACTCCTTGCGGGTATGTACGGGCAGGACCAACTGGCGCTGGGCGATTAAGCCCTCTAACTGTAATTTTACGTTATCTGAGTGACAAATCATCCCCAGTAAACCGCTGATTGGGCAATGTTGATGCACCAAGGCCTCGGCCTGATAGCGCTCAAACTTCGCAGGGTCGTTTTGATCCCGCTTAAAGTCCCTGCACTGCAGTAGCGGCCAATCCACCTTATCAAGGTCGGTAATCTCACTATAAAAATCAGACCAAGCGTAATAGGCGTGACTATCGGTAAACACAAACGGAATATTCTGCTGCTGCAGGTGATGAATACTCGACACCAGAATCACAATTTCATCATTACTGCGTCTTTGCACCTCACCACGACCGCTGTGGATGTTCATCATCATCACCGAGAAAGGCGTAAAGTAAAACGGCACATAGTCATTTAGACAGCCACCGGGAGCCAGTGGCACCTGGTGGTTAGCGCGCTTGCCAATCAACTCAGCATTGCCGATATCCACCCAACTAGGGGATAACTGCTGACTATTACCGCAATGCAAGCCATGATCCAAAATCCACGGCAGGTTATCCCTGTGCACAATGCGCCAGATAAGCGCTTTTTCTGAATTTAGATTGGGGTATTGATTCATTATCGGCTCCTAACAAACATCCCTTCATTGATACCAACATAGAAGCTAAATCGTGAAGCATTAATCAACTGCTGCACACGTTCCTCTAAAGCATCACCAGGTACATATATCTTGAAGAAATTACTTGGCGAGACGATTTCTGAAGATAGACACTCCGCCATACACACGCTACGCGACTCTTCATCTACATAGTCCCGCGCATTCATTGCACCCCAATCAATGGCCTCAAAGCCATCATCGTAATCCATCAGTTTAATATTTTGCCTCGCCAAGGGGTGCCTTGGGATAATCTTCCAGCCATTACCCTTAGCCACAGTCCTGCGCACCGTAATCATCACGAAGTCTTTCGCCCTATGATCTAACTGAACTCGACCATCAAAGGGGCTACCACCAAAGAAATGAAACGGTACGTAATCTTGTAAACCCAGCCCCTGCCTAGATTCAATAATCTCAGGGTCGGCAACATCGTTAAACTCTGTTAACGCACTACGAGGCAGAAGCCCGCGCTCAAGGATTGAGGGTAAGTGCTCTATGTCCGTAATATGGTACAAAAGCTTCTGATCTTTGATGTCGGCCACAAGATTATTCCCTTAAATTAATCATCGATGTAATTAGCCTGCCAGAGCCCGCTCAACCAGAGCGTCAGCGAGATTATTTTAGGTTTGTTGGGCGGTTTTCAGGTGATCTTTGAGTTGATCACAGAGTGCCATTAGCATATCGACGTACTAAGCGCCTAACCAACCACACTCTAAAAAAATCTATTGCCAGTCTCTAACATAACCGCTCTTACTAACGGAGCGGAACATGACAACAAGACCCAACAAGCAACAATGGCAAGCTTTACTGAACGAGCAGGAGCAGGAGCAGGAGCAGGAGCAGAACGGTCTGTCGGTGGCTCAATTTTGTCGCGATAAGAACCTTACCTCCAAGAATTTCTACAATCAGCGCAGCAACAAACATCACAATAATAACACGGTCAGCGTGAAGCCGTTGCCTTTCGGGACATATATGGACTCCCAATAGATGTCTTGGATTGTTCTGCCTGCCGCCGATATTTAATTTTCAAGCACCCTATAAATACGTCGTTGTGAGCCCCGCACCTGCATCCTTGCGGTTGACGGTCTGAAATACCAGTGTAGGCTCAGCACCACTGCCTGCTGCGGAACGCCGTGAATCCTCCTGGAGGCTTGAAGTCGCAATCCGTGGCGACAACACCCGCTGCAAGCACTGATGCCGAGCCTTTTTGTGTGGGGTTTGGTTTTAGGGGGAAAGGTAATAGTGCCTGTCTGGGTTGTTCTTTGTAAATGCCCATCGTAATGGTTGGGACACGGTGAAGGCCCGAACATTGAGAATAAAGGAGGAGCCATGACACACTTGATTACACGAACGCCGTC
>CAYNZI010000589.1:0-2393 GCA_964401565.1 uncultured Spongiibacteraceae bacterium | reverse complement strand
AGGCTTTTGATAAGCCGTTAAACGTGACACAAAGGGTATTGTTGACCAGTGTAGATAGCGGTATGTGCTGTGCTTCATCATAGAGAATCTTGTCATATATTTCGTCAGCGAAAATGACCAGGTTGTGCTCTTCCGCCAAATTGACTATTTGTTGCAGCAAGTCTTTGGAGTAAACGGCGCCAGTCGGATTGTTTGGGTTGATAATGACAATCGCTTTGGTTTTACGGCTGATCTTGGAACGAATGTCCGCCATGTCTGGAAACCAGTCGGCTTCTTCATCGCATATATAATGGACCGGAGTCCCTCCTGAAAGCGATACAGATGCTGTCCATAGAGGGTAGTCGGGTGCAGGTATTAGCACTTCGTCGTCATTGTTGAGTAGTGCTTGCATCGACATAGTAATGAGTTCGCTGACACCATTACCTAAATAAATATCATCGATGTCAACATCTGGCACTCCTCGTTGTTGGTAGTGCTGCATAACGGCCTTGCGTGCGGAATAGAGACCTTTGGATTCACAATAGCCTTGGCTGCTTGGTAAAAGTCGAATAACATCCTGGATAATTTCATCGGGGGCGTCGAAACCAAATGGCGATGGGTTGCCTATATTCAGTTTCAGGATGCGATGTCCTTCTTCCTCGAGACGGTTTGCTTCCGCCAAAACGGGGCCGCGAATATCGTAGCAAACGTTGGCAAGCTTTTCGGATTGTTTAATCGGTGTCATGTTCAGGGGTAACAACCTTGGTTAATTAAAGTGTGGCGTTGTTCCGCTCAGTTGTATCAAAGAGCTCACACTCGGGGTTTACAATCAACTTGTGTCTGTTGCAAGCAAACTCAGGCAGCGCTAGTGTAAAAAAAATTACACAGGTATGCTATGGATTGTAGATGTTTACTGCGAGTCAGTGTGAAATGTAGCTAATTTTTTGTGAAAGAGGACGTTAATTGTGAGTCAAATCAAAAAAAGTGATGAAGAGTGGCGGCAGCAGCTTACCGAAGAAGAATATTCTATTTGTCGAGAAAAAGGCACGGATAGAGCCTTTTCCGGACAGTACTGTGATACGAAAACGCAGGGGCATTACCTGTGTACCTGCTGCGGTGAAGAGCTTTTTGAATCAGCGACCAAATATGATTCTGGCTGCGGCTGGCCAAGCTTCTATCAGCCTTTGGCGGCTGAAGTTATCGCTGAGGATAGGGATGCCAGTTTGGGTATGGTTCGAACAGAAGTGATGTGCAGTCGCTGCGGATCTCACCTTGGGCATGTATTTAACGACGGTCCCAATCCGACCGGTTTACGTTATTGTGTGAATTCAACGTCACTGAAGTTCAAAGAGTTGGAGTAATTCCGTTATGCGATTAGTCGTAAAGGGATTTTTTCTTCCAGGAATCACTCGTTCCGGCTAATCCTTCCTGCTCCTTGCCGGTTTTCTCCTGACTGGCATGTGAGGCGGTGCATTGTGTCGCGGTTTGTTGCGTCAATTCTTCTATGCGACTGTTGTGTCTATTGATATTGTCGTTGTAGAAGCCGTCTTCGTTTTCTTTTTCCATTTTGTCTTTGCCCACTTGTAGGTAGTGAATAGCAAGAGGAATGTTATTCTGATCCAGCGCTTCGGCGATCGGGTTGATCAGCTCATCAAGTGCAGTTTGTAGCATCAATCTTTGAACAAGCTTTCGGTAGTGGTCCGCCTCTGCGGGTTTTATTCGTTTACTGGCAGCAAGTTTCGTAACGAAATTGTGGAGGCCTCCAAGCAGTTGACGCACTTCCCTAATTTGCACGCTATCTGAGAGCGTAATGTTCACAGGTTTGGCGGTCTTGGCGGAGACTTCGGTCAATCTTTGTTGGGCAGAGGCCAATTTGCTAGCGTAGCTCTTATTACTTGGGGCGATTTCTTTCAGTTGACTGAATACTTCTATAAGGCAGTGACAGACCAGAACTTTCAGTTCTTGGTGGAGGAATCCTTCGGGGAAACCGTTAAGCATAGAATCAAAGTTTCTAACCCTGGTGTTGAGAGCCGCTTCCCGCTGGCGGTTTTCCTTCTTCTTATTGTCCATTGTTTGTACAAGGATTCCGACGGCGATCAAAACGATCAAACTAGATCCGACGATTAGGAGTGTGAACATAGGTATTCCGAGTGGCAATTAAGATTTCAGGCCAATGATATAGCAACTGGTGGCCTGTCTGTATAGATTTTGTTCCATTGCCAGGCATTTTGTATGGATTTTGAACATATGGGTCATTAAATCCGCAAGTTGCAATAAAAGTCAAATTTGCGCTTGACCTTTGCTGCGAAGATTCTTATTATGCGCGCCACTTCAACGGACACCGTTGGATGTTCTACAGCGTCCCCTTCGTCTAGAGGCCTAGGACACCGCCCTTTCACGGCGGTAACAGGGGT
>CAYNZI010000588.1:0-2402 GCA_964401565.1 uncultured Spongiibacteraceae bacterium | reverse complement strand
TCATTGTCATCGTCGCGTTGTTTGTTTCGTCTATGTTGTATATTCGCTGGCGATCCCGGGAACTGAATGAAAAAGGGAGCAATAGTCACAATGGATAAGGAAAAACCAGGATTTTTCAGGCGTCTGTTTCGGGGCTTAGTGACGTTTGTTACGGCGCTTCGACTGTTAGTTGTCAATGTGCTGTTTATAGCGGTGTTAGCGATTATTTTTTTAGGCCTTTCAGGCGGAAAAATCCCCAAAATACCTGACCGTGGCGCTTTAGTTTTGGACCTGAAGGGTTCGCTGGTGGATCAGGTGAGTTACGTGGATCCATTGCAGCGTTTGATGGGAGGAGTGACACCTGAGCAGCATGAGACGCTAGTGCAGGACGTGATTGACGCAATTCGATATGCCAGCGAAGACCAACGAATCAACACTCTGGTATTGCAACTGGATGATCTTGCTTTCGGCGGTATCAGCAAAATCCAAGAAATTGCTACGGTGTTGGAAGAGTTTCGTAGTAGTGGTAAAAAAATTATTGCTATTGGCGATAACTATTCTCAAGATCAATATTTACTGGCTTCCCACGCCGACGAAATTTACCTGCACCCAATGGGTGGGGTGAGTATTAAAGGGTATGGGGTGTATCGCAATTATTATAGAAAAGCGCTGGAGAAGATGGAGATAAATTTCCATGTTTTTCGAGTCGGGAATTACAAATCTGCATTGGAACCGATGATGCGTGAAAGTATGTCAGATGACTCCCGCGAATCGAATCTTGCTTGGCTTAGTAGCTTGTGGGGAGAGTATGTCAGTACGATTTCTGCTCGTCGCAATCTCTCGCCAAATATTGTTAATCACTATGCGAACAAATTTGACCAAGTTTTGGCCGAACATCAAGGTGATGGTGCACTCGCCGCCGCCGCCACAGGTCTTGTCGATGCCATTGTCGATCGCGATGAAATTAATCAGCAACTTATCAATGAGGTAGGCGCTACCGACGAGGAGGGGCTTTATCAGCAGATTGGTTTTGAACGGTATTTGTGGATTCGGAATATCGAACTGCCAAACCCTGCGGTCGATGGAAAAATAGCCGTAGTCGTTGCCTCTGGTATGATCTTAGATGGCGATTGGCCGCCGGGTTACATCGGTGGTGATTCTTTGGCACAGCTTATTCGACAGGTTCGGCGTGATGAAAGTGTAGATGCCGTGGTGTTGAGAGTTGATAGCGGTGGTGGTAGTGCCTTTGCTTCAGAGATCATCCGTCGTGAGTTGGCGCTTTTAAAACAACAGGGTAGGCCGCTAGTCGTTTCGATGGGGAGTGTGGCTGCTTCCGGCGGATATTGGCTCTCTGCTCTTGCTGATGAAATATGGGCGACGCCAACAACATTAACAGGATCCATCGGCATATTTTCTGCTTTCCCGACGATTGAAAAAACCTTGGGTAAGTTGGGTGTTTCAAATGATGGTGTCGGTACCACCGCGATGGCCGATGCAGGGCGTATCGATCGTCCTCTCAATCCGGTTTTTGGCAGAGCCATGCAGAGTAGTCTTGAAAACGGTTATGCACATTTTCTCACTATTGTTGCCAGTGGTAGGGGTATGACTACGGAGCAGGTTGACGGCGTTGCACAGGGCCGTGTTTGGTCGGGAGCTGATGCTCTTCAGAATGGCTTGGTCGATCAGTTGGGCGGTTTGGACCAGGCGGTGGCCGCCGCCGCAAAACTGGCGAACCTCAACGAATTTGAGACAGAGTTGGTCGAATTGCCATTGACGCCCCAGCAGCAGTTTGTGCAAGAGCTGATGGGTAGTGAGGTCATGATAAGTTGGTTTGGCAGCGTTCAAGCGAGCCCGCAGTCGCTACTTAGTCAAATCAATCGATGGATAGTGCCATTTGGCCGTGGTTTGGAATTCATTGACAGCATGAACGACCCACAAGATATGTATTTACATTGCAGCGCATGTGCAGAGCTTTAGATTTGATTAAGTTCGGAGAGCTCAGGTCCATTGTTCGAATCCGCCGTCCATACTGTAGACGGAGGGAAAGCCTTGTTCCGCGATAAACTGGGCGGCGTTTTGACTGCTATTACCGTGATAGCAATAGACAATTATGGTGGTGTCTTTATTGGTCTTTGTAATAAAGTCATCAATATTATCATTGTCCAAGAACAGTGCGTTCTCAATATGGCCATTATTAAATGAAGCGCGATCACGTATATCAACAATAGCGACATTGTCACTTGCTATAATATTGCGCGCTTTTTCAACGGATATACGTTCGAAACGTGTCATGAGTGGACTCGCTTTAGCAGGTTTTCACTGTATTAGTTACTGCTATTATAGCGTGTATTAAACAATTGAAATCAGTAATTTCCAGGAGTTTTTGGTGCCAAAAGCGAGTGAGTTGAAAAAAGGTGATGTTG
>CAYNZI010000587.1:0-2403 GCA_964401565.1 uncultured Spongiibacteraceae bacterium | reverse complement strand
GCCCTCTTTTCTCACCGTCAGCGACAAAGCGTCGATCACTTCCGTATCTGTAGCCGACTCAAACCTGACGCGACCCTGATCGGCAAGATCTGCCAACAGCGGTGAAATACCAATGTAATCGAGACCTGCAGAAATACTGTGAGTCTCGTTCATTTGCCCATCACCATTTTGCAAAAAATAGGTTCGGAAACCCTGCGCCACACCAACCGTTGCATCATGGGAGGCTATTCTCGCTGCGTGCAAATGGGTTTCAATACCGTGACCACCCGCTTCAACTCCCACCAGCTCGACATCGTCATCCATAAATCCTTGAAATATGCCCATTGCGTTAGAGCCACCACCGACACAGGCATAAACACTATCAGGCAACTTTCCGGTTGCTTTCAATGATTGTTGCCGCGCTTCTTTGCCAATAATTGACTGGAAATAACTGACCATCTCGGGGAACGGCGCCGGTCCACATGCCGTACCCAGAACATAATGTGTGTCATCCATATTGGTAACCCAGTCACGAAAAGCTTCGTTGATTGAGTCTTTTAGTACGCGAGTGCCCTCTTTCACAGGAATGACCGTCGCACCTAAGCGCTCCATCCAAAACACGTTCGGGCGCTGCCGAACAACATCTATTTCACCCATGTAGATGGTGCACTCAAAGCCGAATTTGGCAGCCATAGTGGCGGTTGCAACACCGTGCTGGCCAGCGCCGGTTTCCGCTATAACGCGCTTTTTCCCCATCCGTTTTACTAACAACCCCTGACCCATAACGTTGTTGATTTTATGAGCACCGGTATGATTCAGATCTTCTCGCTTAATATATATTTGTGCGCCGCCAAAATGCCGGGTCAAATTTTCCGCGTAGGTTAGTGGCGTAGCGCGACAGGAATACGTGCTCATTAGGTGTTCATATTCTTGCCAAAAATTTGGATCCGCTTTCACTTCGGCAAATTTTTCATTCAGCTCTTCAAATGTTGCATGTAAGACTTCGGGAATAAACGCCCCGCCGTACTCACCAAAATAACCAGCTTTACTTTCAGCCATGGTTTTCAACTCCAAGGGTTTGTGAAAATTCAAATTGATCGGTACGGCACAGCATTTCGCAATAGATAGGTGCCATACTTTGAAAACTGACAATGCGCTTCACTAAAATAAGCGGACCATCCCATCCCAATGCTTTTGCCTGATGCAATGTGGGGTGTGCTATAGAAAACGTTTGCACCGCTTTAACCGGCTTTTCATGATGCGTCGATTGAATAAAATCTGACAATCTTAAAGACACCAAATCCACCGAATCGAATTCGGGTAGCTCTTCCCTCGACAAATAGAACGTCTCGGTCATCAGTGGCGTTCCGTTGTTTTTACTGAGTCGCGAGAAGCGCCAAAACTCCTGACCCGTAACGTCATCCGGCATCTCAGACGACCGACCCGCAATTGTTAGTGGTTCAATTATTTCAAAAGGGTCCGCAACACCACTCGCATGCAACGCTGCAGATGTGCCTGCCATCGACAGCAAATCAAGTCGTTGGGGCGAAGTTTGCAACACGTAGGTTCCAGAACCTCGCTTACGCTCCAAATACCCCTGTCGAATCAACCACTCGGTCGCCTGTCGCACAGTGGGGCGACCGACCGTGTAATTAGCTGCCAGGACCTGCTCAGACGGGATTTTGTCGCCAATCGCGTAGATACCACCACGAATATCTACCAGCAACTGTTCAGCCAACTGGTAGTAAAGAGGTACTGGGCTTCGGCTATCGAGGGAATTCATGAAGGGAGCATAGAAATATTTGGTTAAGTTGTCAAGACAACTTAACCAAATTGTTACATTGCTGTGATTACTTGAATTTAGGTGTGCGCTTCTCCATATTCGCCATCACGGCTTCTACCTGATTTGGAAAACCGATTAGCTGGTCCTGCTCCCGCGATTCGGATAACAGAATGTCCTGAGGGTTCTGGAAGGGTGCATCGTTCAAAATACGCTTAGCACCACGAACCGCACCGGGATTTTTCCCCGCTATTTCCGCTGCCGTCGCCAATGCGGCTTCAATTGGGTTTTCCATGACCCGCGTTACCAATCCAAGTGCTTGCGCTTCTTCAGCCTCAATCACTCTGTTGGTGTAAGTCAGCTCTCTCAACACATCATCACGAAGCAGTTTGTGAATATAAGGTGTTGCGCCCATGTCCGGTACTAGGCCCCATTTCATCTCCATGATTGATATCTTTGTCCCGGGAGCTGCATAACGCATATCGGCACCGATACTGATCTGACAGCCACCACCATAGGCAACTCCATGCAGTGCCGCTATTACAGGAACGGGTAACTCCCGCCACACCCAGCTGGCGTATTGCGCTCGGTTTGCCAAGCCATGTGTGCGTTTTTCTAGTCGACCCACTCCTTCATCAACAGAC
>CAYNZI010000586.1:0-2406 GCA_964401565.1 uncultured Spongiibacteraceae bacterium | reverse complement strand
CGCGGGCTAATCTCAGCCGCATCATCTGGCAGAAGCAGCTGCAATTCCATCTCTCCCGATGACAGCCGTTGATCGGTTGCCCCATAGAGCGCCATTAGTACCTGGCTATCTTCGCTGCCCGGTGACTCGACCGCATCTATATATTGCGCCGCTTGCTCCACCCACATATCGGGCGCTAATTTACCGCCAGCAGAGAGCACACCGACGAGATAACCATGTAACTGCGACGGCGACTGCATACCGCCGAGACGCCAATATATATCGGCTAATTGATCAAAATCAGGCATTGGGATTTCTGTGGACATAAGTTTCCTGCGCAGATGAATTACTGAACGCAGGCATGTTATCGCCTTGGGCGGCTAAAATCGACCGGCGTTGGCTCGTCGTTTTCTGAGAACCCAATCGCAACTTTACACTAATTCTTTAAATACCCCCCAGGTTGTTGAAATTTCACGTATTTATTAAATTGACCGGAAACAATTGCAGAACTATATTTAGTGAGTATTTACAAGCTCCAAACGTATTTGGCAGGAAACAATGGCAGATCCACAACTAAAAGCACTAGCAGTCAAAATTAATGACCTCATTCAGCTCTGTGACCAGCTGGACCGAGAAAACCGATTCTTGAAATCCGAAGCCGTCGATTGGATAGATGAACGGGAACAGCTGGTGGAAAAAACTGAAGTTGCTAGAAGCAAAGTAGAATCGATGATCGTTCGCCTTAAAGCGCTAGAACAAGACTCCTAACAAAATTTAGTAACAATCGCTGCCAAAAAAAGGCAACGAACGCAGTAATGAGGCCTATATCGTGAGTAATGAGACTGTAATCGTCAAACTGTTAGACAAGGAATACCAGGTCGCCTGCCCCCCGGGGCAACAGCAGGCCCTCGCCCGGTCTGCCAATTACCTGGACGACCAAATGAGGAACATCCGTTCCAGTGGCAAAGTGATTGGGCTTGAGCGCATTGCAGTCATGGCAGCACTCAATATTTCCAATGAGCTATTACAGCAAAATACCGATACCACTGAAACGACGACGGTTGCCCCCAGCGGCAGTCAGTTAAAGAAGCTCAATGACAAACTGGATGAAGCATTGAACCGTTTTCGCCAACTGGAAATTGGGTAGACAGTTCTTCTCTTCAACAAATAGCGCTATACTCTACAACGCTCCCTGCAGTATTTGCCAGACAGCTTAGACCCCTGAGCCGATGCGCACTACCCCGGAGGTTCTTCGTGTTATTGGTGTGCATGTCCGCATTGCGGGAAGCCCGATATCTCACTGGAACCACCACCTTGAACCGTTGGGTTCAAGGGCCATGTTGTCAGCGGTATTCTGGGGAGCACTTTTAGTCCTTCACCTCGCGGACATAATCATTACCACTTCACGCGCAAAACTACGTCAAACACTTCGCAACGAGCGACGAAAGCTCTCGGCGGGCCAACAGCTGCATGCCGCCAAGCAGGTCGACCAGCTTATCAATCGACAGCGAATGTTCAAACGCAATCAAGGCATCGCCTTTTACTGGTCAAGTGATGGTGAGATTGACCCAGCAATCGTATTAAAACGAGCGTCAACACGGGGCTATCACTGTTATTTGCCTGTGCTAATGCCCGGCAATCGCCTGCGGTTTGCTCGCTATCAACCTGGGGGGGCGCTGAAAAATAATCGCTTGGGTATTCCAGAACCACGCGCTCCACGACGATATCGAAAAGCCTGGTCACTAGGCCTGGTGTTTTTGCCACTGGTGGGTTTTGATCGCAAGGGTGGACGATTAGGTATGGGCGGAGGTTTTTATGACAGGACTTTCGCAAAGTCGCGCTTAATTCCCGCCATGTCTAAACCAACATTGGTAGGTTTGGCTCATCACTGTCAGGAGGTGGATTCCCTGCATATGGAGCAGTGGGATATTCCGTTATCAGCCATCGTTACTGACAGGGAGCTAATTTCTGTAATAGACTGAATTAGGCAAGTACAACCTGAAGCGCTCCGGTCACTACCGTTCCCAGACCAAAAACAATCACCATTACCGTCAAAGCATCTATTTTCAAACTCACGTTAATTTCCTTACTCATTGGTTGAACATTCAATAGCCGACAACATAGCCACGCTAAAATTTTGTTACACCGTTCAATTTAGAAAATATGTAGTAACTTGGCAATGGCACTACCCGGAGTTGTGACGACCCTTCTGTCAATTATGAGAAGTCAGTCACACTTGTTAACGCTCACTACAATCGGAGGCAGCGGGACAATGTCATTGCGCAATATTAAGGATGAGTGCTGAGTGAGTGACTGAGACCGGCTGTTTTTCCCGCAGGGCTCAGACGCGATTGAAGGTAGCCCAAGGACCGCCAGACATGGAGCAATGGCGTTGTCCTGTTGCCGGACCTAAATAGACCAGAGTTG
>CAYNZI010000585.1:0-2407 GCA_964401565.1 uncultured Spongiibacteraceae bacterium | reverse complement strand
GCACGCTCTCTGTAGATTTTTGATATCAATCGCGAGTATAAACAATGGCTAGAGAATACAGTCGTACACAGCGAGTCGCCGATTTCCTAAAACAGGAATTGGCGACCTTGATTCAGCGAGAAATGCGAGACCCACGCATTGGCATGATCAGCATTACCGATGTTGAAGTTAGTCGTGACATGTCTCATGCGAAAGTATTCACTACCGTATTGGGTAAAGAAACCGAGCAGGATGCTGCTGAAGCTATCGTTGTACTGAATAAGGCGGCGGGCTTTCTTCGTTCGGAAATGGCTAGAATTAATAATGCTCGTACCACGCCGAAGCTGCGTTTCTATTTTGATAGTAGCGTGGGGCGCGGACAATTTTTGTCGGGTTTGATCGATAAGGCCGTCAGTGCTGACCAAGCTAAAGTCAGTGATAGCGATCAAGTCGATGGTGACGGGTCGTAATCTGTGGCAAAAAATCGTCGCGGCCGAGCGATAAATGGCATATTGATATTGGATAAGCCCGCAGGGCAAAGCTCGAACAGATCGTTACAAATTGCCAAGCGATTGTTTGATGCCAGTAAGGCGGGGCATACCGGTAGTCTGGATCCACTTGCGACGGGTGTTTTGCCTCTTTGTTTTGGCGAGGCAACCAAATTTTCTCAGTTCTTATTGGATTCTGACAAGGCCTATCGCAGTACTTTTTTATTAGGTGTTATTACGGCCAGCGGCGATGCTGATGGTGATATATTGGAGTCGCGTGACGCATCAGCGGTTACCGAGACTGCCGTGGCGGTGGGGCTCGAGCAATTTAGAGGCGAGATCGATCAGATTCCATCGATGTTCTCCGCGCTGAAACATAACGGCCAGCCTCTTTATAAATTGGCAAGACAGGGTTTAGAGGTTGAAAGGAAGAGTCGTCGCGTGACGATTTTTGACATTCGGCTCGAAGCTTTTCGAAGCAGTGAGCAAACCGGTGGCAATCCGGAAGTGGACGTTTATATTCACTGTAGCAAGGGTACGTACGTACGCTCAATAGCAGAGGACTTGGGGCTGGCATTGGGTTGTGGTGCACATGTTACAATGTTGCATCGAGTTCAGGCGGGTCCTTTTTCGGAACAACAAGCGGTGTCGTTGGATACATTAGACGCATTGAAGCAGGGCGACGGGTTTTCGTCATTAGACAACCTGTTGTTACCGCCAGATTGTGCTGTGATGCATTTGGCCAAAGTGGAAATGGCAGCGTCGGAAGAATTTTATATGCTGCAAGGGCAGCCGGTGCAGATACCAGGAGCACCCGCTGAGGGCGTGGTTAGGATGTACGCTGAAAGCGGTGCATTTCTAGGTATTGGAGAAATATTGGACGACGGTCGAGTGGGGCCAAAACGTTTGATAGCTACAAATTGATTGAAATTTCTGTTTCGGTAAACTGAAATAGAGAGACAGGAATTGGGTATCTTGCTATAGCAGTGAATTACCTAAATGATGTGGGGCAGATCTCCACATCAACTTTAGCCTTACTGTAAGTATGCGCGGTAAGGCTGCATAACGATGGAGCAAATAATGTTCTGTCTTCGCATATTGTTATTAATGAGGAAATTGTAATGGCACTATCAGCCGCAGAAAAAACAGAAGTAGTAAAAGAGTATCAAACTGCCGAGGGTGATACCGGTTCTCCAGAAATACAAGTTGCACTGTTGACCGTTAATATTCAAAAGCTGCAAGGTCACTTCGGTGATCACAAGCACGACCACCATTCACGTCGTGGTTTGATTCGTATGGTTAATCAGCGTCGCAAGTTGTTGGATTACTTGAAAGGTAAAAATGTAGAGCGTTACAACAGCCTTATTAAGCGTCTTGGTCTACGTCGCTAAAAATTTATAACAGTCGTGAAGCTTCGGTGATGTAGGTTTAGCCTGGAATATTATTTTCAAAATAGGCTCCGAAGCTTTTTTATGTATCCCACAAGGGAGGATTTCGTCAGTGAATCCAGTTAAAAAAACATTTCAGTACGGTGATCAATCCGTAACATTAGAAACAGGACGTATAGCTAGACAAGCTACCGGCGCTGTTATGGTAACCGTTGGTGATGTACAGGTTTTGTGTACTGTCGTCGGCGCCAAGTCAGTTAAAGAAGGCATGGACTTTTTCCCGCTCGGTGTTCATTACCAGGAAAAAGCTTACGCCGTTGGTAAAATCCCCGGTGGATTTTTTAAACGTGAAGCTCGTCCTTCAGAAAAAGAAACATTGACGTCACGGTTGATCGACCGTCCAATGCGTCCATTGTTTCCAAACGGCTTCAAGAACGAAGTTCAAGTTGTTTGTACCGTTATGTCAGCTGATCACAACACCGATCCTGATATCGCTGCGTTAATTGGTACTTCAGCAGCACTGTCAATTTCAGGTATTCCCTTCAATGGGCC
>CAYNZI010000584.1:0-2412 GCA_964401565.1 uncultured Spongiibacteraceae bacterium | reverse complement strand
TGAGAAAATGGTACACCATAGAGAATTAACGTGTTGTCTGAATCTGGCATGCTTCAAATCTCATTTCTATTGTGAGGGAGGTAAAGGATACTCCATTCTGACCGTTATCGGCGTCAACAATAGAGCTATCTTTTTAGATTAACCGTACATTAATCACTGTTTAGAGAGCGTGTTTGAATGTATCTGCGTCATTGTATACTGACGAGAACTATTGGAGTGTTGTTTCATCTTGGTCATATTGTAGGCGATACCAATATTTGTAGCGATCTGCTACAATCAAATAAAGGCGACTTATGAGGTTATGTCATGGCAAAAGCTGCATCCCCCATCCGGTTAGATAAAGACTTAATGGCAGAAGCATCACTGGCGGCTTCAACACTACACCGTAGCACCGCTGAACAGGTGGAGTATTGGGCTGATATAGGCCGCAAGGTAGGAAGACTGGTAGACCCTCGTGCTTTATTAGAGGTACAAGCCGGATTGGCAACACTTCACGTCAAAAAGACGGCCCCGGTAACGGCAGACCCCGACGCGATCTTTGCCGCGCTAGAGCGCGACCGAGAAAGCGGGGCGTTGAGTGAGGCCATTGGGGTCGGCAGCGTTCGATACCAAGCCTCAAGTAGCGAGGCGGGCAAACTGGAAGCGGTCTACCCTGATGGACGCATTGAGCATGGCATATTTGTTAACGGCGCATTTTGTGTAGACACACTCGGTGAGTAACAAGCAATTATGGATGCTGGTTGGCGGTAATGGAGCTGGCAAGAGCACCTTTTATGAACGGATGTTAAAGCCCCGTGGTCTG
Source organism: uncultured Spongiibacteraceae bacterium (assembly GCA_964401565.1). Lineage (GTDB taxonomy): Bacteria > Pseudomonadota > Gammaproteobacteria > Pseudomonadales > Dasaniaceae > Oceanicoccus. The sequence continues at coordinate 1,610 of CAYNZI010000584.1, read as the reverse complement.
CCGTTCATTAATGCAGACTTAATTGCTAAGGATGTATTTCCAGAAGACCCTGAAGGACGCAGCAGAGATGCCGCACGGATTGCTGAAAGTCTGCGTCTTGACTTGCTAGCGGAAGGGCGAAGCTTCTGTTTTGAAACGGTGTTTTCACACCCATCAAAAATTGACTTTATAGCTCGTGCAAAGGCGCTGGGATATCAAATCATTTTGGTCGTAATACACGTTGAGTTTGTATCGCTTAACCACGCCCGTATTGCGCAACGCGTGATTGATGGAGGGCACAATGTGGACCCTCAAAAGGTGCTTGACCGGATACCCCGCATGTTAAAACATGTCAGTGCAGCCATCCCGCTGTGTGATCAAGTTCGTGTGCTGGACAACTCGCGACTTGATGACCCCTATAAGCCGGTATTAACGATTCGCCAGGGTGTGCGCACGCTACATATTGATCCTCTACCAGCATGGTCACGTCATTTTTGAGGTTCGTGGTTCGACGTTTGCCGGTAAGTTGGGTATCGGTGCGTTCTTGCGTCTATCGCTCATATTGACACTCAAACCGTTATTGGTTCAGGATCACATTAGCTAAGCTAACAGATTGAATCAAATAGGAAATTAAGGCTCTATTCATGCATTTTCTTTGTAGACATGCCCACTGTATGAAATAATGAAAACGCATAAAACCAATAGGCGGTTATGACAAAAAATGCGAATATAGGCCTAGTAACTGCGGGATAGCGGTGACTCAAAATAAGATAGGGATCGTTTTTATATGGCCATACCCGATTTTCAATCGACCATGAAACCGCTACTCCTGGCGGTAAACGATGGCGATATTCATCAATTCCGTGAATTTATAGAATTTCACAAGACTAAGTCAAGGCTAGCCAGTGAATCTACTACCCCAGATAACGATATTGAAAGCCAGTCCACCCCTGAAGAGCGAATGGATGATGCTCATAACGAGCTTAACCAAGCTCTCACTGATGAACTGCTAGACACCATCAAAAGCGGTTCCCCTGAGTTCTTCGAGCAACTGGTTGTCGATCTCATGATTTCGATGGGTTACGGCGGTTCACGCAAAGAAGCAGGGCAGGCGACTCAATATACGGCTGACGGTGGCATTGACGGAATCATCAAAGAAGACCCGCTCGGCCTTGATATGATTTACCTTCAAGCTAAACGTTACAGTGAAGGCACTATTGGTCGGCCCGATCTACAAAAGTTTGCTGGCGCACTAGATATGCAGCGTGCCAAGAAAGGTGTATTCATAACCACCTCTAAATTCAGTAGTGATGCGCGTGAGTTTGTTGGAATGATTGAAAAAAGCATCATTCTTATTGATGGCGCTCAGTTGGCTATGTTTATGGTTGATCACGGGCTAGGTGTCAGCACTAAACAAGTTTACGAAATTAAACAACTCGATACCGATTACTTTAACGAAGATTAGGTTGCACATATTTAATGTCAGATCAAAAATTAACACTGAATAAGCTCGAATCTTTATTATTCAAAGCCTGCGACATTCTACGCGGCAAAATGGATGCTTCCGAGTATAAAGAATATATCTTCGGTATGTTGTTCCTAAAACGCATGTCCGATCAATTCGAGGCGGA
>CAYNZI010000583.1:0-2417 GCA_964401565.1 uncultured Spongiibacteraceae bacterium | reverse complement strand
CATATGTGCTATTTGCTTGAAGGTAATTATTCACCTAAACAATTTTTTCAGCGGCAATGACAGCAGCAGGAGCATGCTATCCATTTAGCTGGATATATGTAAGTAATTTATTGTTTATAGAAAAATGAGCTCTGAGATCAGATTGTATCGGTAATCGGATGTGTTCTCACGAGTGGTGATATCCTTATAAAACATGTTGGTGAGTTGAGCGATCCAGCCAAAGGAAGCGGCTTTCTTAAGTAGTCTTTTGAGGTTGCTTAGAACCGGCGCCTCCCATCGCTGTTTTGCGAACATATGACAGAAATATGACCAGTAATCCCGCGACGAGGCCCCAAAATGCTGCCCCGACGCCGATCATTGTTACGCCTGAAGCTGTGACTATAAACGCCATTGTTCCCGGCATGAGATCTCCTTTGGCACTGAATGATGAGGATAAGGCAGACATAAATGGGCCGATAAGTGCAATACCTGCTAAATTTATTATAAATTCGGGCGGCAAGCTTGCGAAAAAGCTGATCAACATTGGTGCAAAGAACGCCAACGCCCCGTATCCTGCTGCGTAACACAAGCCCGTAATCCATCTGCTATGTTTATCTGGATCGGCATCTTCACTGACACATATTGATGCGGTGATTGCTGCCAATCCAATGGAGTGTGCGCCAAAGAGCCCATTTATGAAACTTGCCATTCCAGTCAGTACAAATATGCTCTTTGTCTCTGGTATGTACCCCGCTGACTTCAATACTGCGATCCCCGGTAGGTTCTGTGATGCCATGGTTACAATGTACAATGGCAGCCCCAACCCTACTATAGTGGTCCAATCCCAATGAACCTTTGCCAATGTTAAGCTCGCTACCTCAAATGTCGGAGCGTCAGGTATCGGGTAATATAAAAAGCTGACGGCCAAACCACATACTAGAACGCCGATTACAGCCCATGAAGGTGACATCGATCTAAGCAATAGATATGTCATTAGCATGCCGCCACCCATTAGAACATCATTCTCAAAGTTAGCCACTACCGCTTGGACAAATGGGAGGAGCACGCCTGCTAGTATGCCAGTGGCAATAGAGGCCGGTATTTTCCGAACGACGGTTCCCAGAAAACCGATAAAGCCAGTGCAAATAATTAGAGCTCCACAGAACAAGAATGCTCCGACCGCCTGCTCCATGGATATGCCGCTTGAAGCTGCTATCAAAGCCGCTCCTGGTGTTGACCAAGCAGTGATGATTGGAATCTTTTGCTGATAACTCAGGATTGCACTTGTCGCCATCATCGACAAACATAACGCAACAAGCCAGGAAGAGGTGGCGGCGTGTCCCGCGTTCAAGGATTCAGCAGCGGCCAGAACAATGATTACTGAACTGCCAAAACCAACAATGATGGCGACAAGCGCCGCGACAATTACAGATAGTTTCATGACGCCTCTTATTGTATCCAATTTACACTATAGGATACAAGGCCAAAAGACGCAACGGTTGAAAACTATATTTTACTGTACAAAACTAAGTTTTGGATGCAATAAGTGCTATTCATGACAATAAGGTTCAATGGATACAAATTATCCGGACCAAAAACGTTAAAAGGAGCTTGTTATCGCCCGTTCATTAGAGCAAAAAAAAGCCCTTATTGAGGCGCTAACTGCTTCGATTGTTAATGGAACACTTGAACCTGGTTCACCCCTTCGCCAAGAAGAGATTGCTGAGCAATTTTCAGTCAGCCGAATGCCAGTCAGGGAAGCCTTCATTGAGCTTGAAGCTAAAGGACTTCTAAAGTTAGTCCCTAATAGTGGTGCGTTTGTTCCTCCTCTGGACAAAGCTGAGTTGCGCGAAAATTTTGAAATGCGCGCGGCTGCTGAATGTTTGGCGCTCAGAATTGCGATACCAGAAATCAGCAACCGTCAGCTTGACGAAGCACTTGAGATCCACGAACAGATGCAACGCTGCAAGCTGGACGAGTATGTAGAACTAAACAATAGCTTCCATTTTCGACTATATTCGCCATCACGCCGCCCTCGATTACTGGCACACATCGAAACGTTGAATGTGATTTCTGCACGATACATCAGGTTGAATATCGGACATTTCCAATACACAGCCCGATCAAATGACGAGCACGCCGCCCTACTAGCCTCGTGCAAAATACGGGATGTGGATAATTCTGTACGTATTTTAGGTGAACACATAACTTCTGCGGGCGAAAATTTGGAACAAGAATTTTTCAAGCCCAGGTAATGTTAATTTCTTCATACCACGGAGCGTTACCTAACTGCTGTCTGCCCCCTACCGGAGCAGACCCAGAATGCCTTAAGATACGATTCCGCCGGCAGCCCACATAAGCCATATCTCTTGTTGCATAATTTATCCTTTTTGCAACACTTTTCCCACATGAATGAAAACAAAGGCTTGGCTGTCGCA
>CAYNZI010000582.1:0-2421 GCA_964401565.1 uncultured Spongiibacteraceae bacterium | reverse complement strand
GTGACAGCCGCCGATTTGTCAATAGTTCAGCCAATAGTTCAGCTGGACATAACAGAGTCATTCTCACAGGACACTAGATAATGCCGGATACTAAAAAGCCCAATGATGCCGCAGAAGTCACTGATGCGACTGCAAAATTTCACGCTCGAATTCGGGACTTTCTTCCCTTTGAAGACCGTACGGATTTTGATGATGCCAGCCGCGGTTTTATCGCCCGCTGGCCTGATGACCAAATTCTCCGTGCGAATGGACAGCCGTCCTGGGACATTAAGGCCCACGAGTATCTGCAGGGGGAATGCCCCCCTACGGTTAATCCATCACACTGGCGCCAGGCTCAACTCAACAATATTCACGGTTTATTTAAAGTAACTGACAGATTGTGGCAGGTTCGTGGTTACGATCTGGCGAATATCTCTTTTATAGCCGGAGATACAGGCTGGATTGTTATCGATACGGGAATGACTGCAGAGTTTGCCGCCGCGGCGCTAAAGTTGGCCAATGACGAGCTAGGGGAGCGTCCGGTTACCGGTGTAATCTACACGCACTCCCATGTTGATCACTATGGTGGAGCCCGAGCGATCATCACGGAGGAAGACGCTGAGGCCCGCGGTGTTCCAATTATTGCACCATTGGGTTTTGTTGAGGAAGCGGTTAGCGAAAATATCATAGCCGGTGCGACCATGCGCCGACGAGCGACGTATATGTACGGCTTGCTACTTCCTAACAACCCGTTGGGCCATGTTGATGTTGGTCTGGGACCTGGGCATTCAAGTGGTGCTATTGGCTTGGTTGCTCCAAATGATATTATTTCGAAGACAGGTGAGGAGCGCGTTGTCGACGGCGTTCGAGTACAATTTCAGTACACCCCTGATGCTGAAGCCCCAGCTGAAATGATGTTTTACTTTCCCGAATTGAAAGCGCTATGTACCTCTGAGGTCGTCACTCACATTCTTCATAATGTGTATACCCCGAGGGGGGCAAAAGTACGTGATGCCCTGGCTTGGTCGAAATACATCTATGAGCTGATGGATCTGTTTCCGGGTGCGGACGTGGTCTTTGCTTCACACCATTGGCCGATTTGGGGTGCTGAAAAAGTACAGCGGTATCTGGGTTTACAGCGTGATCTTTATAAGTATATCCATGACGAAACCCTACGGCTGGCCAATCACGGGCTTACCCCTATCGAGATTGCCGAAATAATTAAGCTACCTGATAGCCTCGCTAAAGAATTTACCAACCGAGACTACTATGGAACAGTTAACCATAACGTCAAGGCCATCTATCAATTATATTTCGGCTGGTTCGACGCAAATCCTGCCAATCTTCACCCTCTGCCTCCGCAGCAATCCGCGGAAAAATATGTCGAGTTTATGGGGGGAGCTGACTCGATTGTAGAGCGAGCTGCAGACTGCTATCAACGAGGAGAATTCCGCTGGGTCGCTCAGGTCCTAAATCACGTTGTTTTTGCTGAACCCAATCATAAATCGGCAAGAGAATTGTTGGCGCGAGCCTATACCCAGATGGGCTACCAAGCTGAGGGAGGTCCCTGGAGAGACTTTTACCTCACCGGTGCGCAAGAGCTTCGTTTCGGTACTCCAAAGTCGCGTATGATCGCGTCAGCAGGAAGCGTTGATACGTTGAAGGCTGTGCCCATCAATTTACTTTTTGACCTTTTAGCGGTGCGTCTCAATGGGCCGGAAGCTGTGGGAAAGTTTTTTTCATTGAACTTTATTTTCCCCGATTCTGGAGAAAAGTTGTTTGTTACTGTTGGCAACGGCGTATTGAATTATAGAGAAGGGAAGACACAGAGTGGTGCTGACAGCTCGGTTACCGTTTCTCGTGAAAACTGGAACAAATTGGCGGCTGGCGATGCCACACTGGATGAGCTGACAAACAATGGTGATATTTCGATTGACGGTAATGCCAATACCCTCGCTGAGCTCTTTTCGCTGTTGGATAGCTTCGAAGTCTTTTTCAATATTGTCGAGCCCTAGGCACCAAAACTGACGGGCACCAATCCGGAACGAAGCGTATGCCGCTATTGAATTTCTCTCGCTACATCTTCGTCCCAGTCGGCTGCATTTAATCCGGATTCAGTCGCGGGACTATCGGGTGTGTCAGCACTGAAGCTATTGGGATAGTACTGTTTGAACACAGCGATTATGTCGTCGTACGGGACGTCAGCATGTTCGCCCCTGTCATTGACGTATTCCATGTGTCGATTACCTGCCTCATCGAACTCATGGTAAAGACTGTCTTTGGTTCCATCCCACTCAAGTGGTTTCAGGCCAAATTTTTCACACAACGACAGGTTAAAGGCTGGCGTCGACTTTATCCACTGGCCATCAAGAAACACTGAGCAATAGCCATGATAATAAAACATATCTGTTTTCATTGATTCACGAAGTCGTTCTGTTGAAA
>CAYNZI010000581.1:0-2424 GCA_964401565.1 uncultured Spongiibacteraceae bacterium | reverse complement strand
CATTTATATGCGCTCTCGTGGCTCGCTGGAGGATATGTGGAAGCACTTCCGAAAGCTCACAAGGGTGCAGGATGAAAACGGAAAGTGGTATTACTTTAGGTTCTGGGAACCGCTGCTTCTTATTACTTATCTTGAGGAAAAAAGTGGCTGTATGAGAATTTCTCAAATAATCCCCAAAAGAGCTAATCTTATATTGACGGACTCAGCCCTATGCCAAGTGGTAATTCTGAAACAAGCAGCTAAAACCGTAAAAAAGGGTGATAAGATCGCTTTGGTGGCTGAGGATTTTGAGCTAATGAAGCGATATAAGAATGCGCAAGATAGCCGTATTGTAATGCGTGAATTGTATTACAATGAAGGGAGGTTTTACCACGAAAACGGGTTAACAATTGTACAATGTGTTGAGTTTGTAAGTGTAGCGATTGGAGAGGCAAAAAGCATTTCCTTATTAAAAAAAGAACATATTATGAGATTTATTGTGTTGTGTGAAAAATGTGGGATTGGATTTATACATAACGTAAAATACGGGAATGTTCAAAGGACTGTTGGATCTGGATTTGTCCCTTCCCGTACAATTTCAGAGTTAGAATATGATGTTAAAGAAATATTTGAGGATGATAAATAATGGGTGCCAACGATGAAATTACGCAAGGCTGCCCATGCACGTGTTGCCCTAAATATGAGGAGCTAAATGATTGGGCCGACCAGCTTGAAGAAATTGCCGTCAACATCGAACGCGATGACTGGTATTATCTCGAGGTTAAGGCTGACATTGTTGAGAATGGCTGGGAGTCGGACTATGCCCGTATTGGGATTAGCGGGTATCGTGATACGACTGTCCCGAACCTGAATGCGGCGGCACTCATTCAGCATTTTGAGGGGCTACCTGCCGAAGTAATCTTCGCGGAAGACTTGACGCCAGCCGTGCTCGATAATGCAATAGCGCGGCCTGGGCTGGCGCGGGTCATCAGAGAGCGTGCGGAAAATGCGCGAAGCCTAGCAAAACGGGGCTTGGACTATTGCCAGACTGATAGCTCTTACAGTGGACAGGACGCCGATCCAGTTTTAGACTATTTTTGCACCCTTGATCCTGACAAGATCAACGCTGACGTCTGGGGCGAGTTGTATCGCATTGGATATATCGACTATGCGACGTTTGACGACGTTGGGTATCGCGTTTTGTCAGATAAGTTAATGCGTGCTGAGCTTGCCGCAAGTATAGCAAGTTTAGTGTTTGCCTTCAGAGCAGGGTTGGTGGCCTTGGCTCGAAATTCTGCTTATGGGTTGGTAAGATTAACGCGAACTCAGGCTGTGCGGCTGGCTTCAATCGGTCGTCGGCGCATGCCAACTAGAGTTGTGAAAAAAACACAGCTGCGCAGGGGAAGCAGGAACTACGGCAACCTAGCGGCTCGAGCAGATTCAGAAGCGGGTCTTGCTCATAATGCGTTTTTGGGTGTCGGTTACTACAAGCCATATGCACAAATGTCTCCGATAATGAAGAGAGCATTCCACCACGCATATGGAAGATATCTGCAAAAGCATCAGAATCTTGGGATTGGCTCTCCGTTGCCCAATTGGGCTACGAAGAATGCCGAGCAGCTACGTGTAGCCTTCAACGCCGAAGTTGGTCAGATAAGGAAGAATGCGCATACGGTAACCGTAACTTACAAGCCGTATGGAGTTCGAGGGGCAGGACAACCAGCCGTTTCTGCGGAGGTGACACACTTCCAAGCTACCATAAGAGGTCGGGAATATTTTTACTATGAGCTGAGGGACATCGGGTATTTTGTAAGCGCAGGCCCGATGTGAGGCAACACAATGGATGAAGACATGGAATTTTACTTTCTGATCACTCGGAATACAGACTCCGTTTATCGCTTTCTAAGCGACGAAAACCTAAAGGGCAGTTGGGATGAATATTCTTTTCCTATGGGCGCGAACACCCCTGAAAAGGTGTTCACAGACGCATACGATTTAATAGCATTTATACTTTCGTCTTCTGAGGAGGACTATAAGAAATATGAGTACATCGTTTATTTGAAAAATGACGCTTATGGAATGTACATCATTGCGTTCCTAGGTGATGGGAATATCGTTTTTGGGATTCCGCCACGGCACAATACACCAGAAAATCTTGGAATATACGCCGAACAATATGGTGGCCTCTATGGTTACATTTCGCCTGCCTATCCTGAGACAGCTAGTAGTGAAAAATTCAAGTGGGAAGCCCCCGTATTATATCAAGGAAAGGAAATGAAAGTTGTTGGGTTTGAGGAGGAATACTGATGCACTGTTTTATTTCACTTCTGAAAAGCCTGTGTCGGAGATCATTATCTTTGCAGAAGACAGTCAGCTTATTCCCAATACTAACTATTCGCCGCTGCCGTCGGGACGAGGGGCGATTGTGGCGCTTGGGGACGTCAA
>CAYNZI010000580.1:0-2424 GCA_964401565.1 uncultured Spongiibacteraceae bacterium | reverse complement strand
TGAGCCAGCCCTTTTTCTTGGCCGAGGCCTTCACCGGCACCCATGGGCGGTATGATTTTGGCCGATATGGGGGCGAATCTCATTCGAGTGGATCGAGCCGCAGGGGGTCGAACTTCTGACCCGGTTTCTGGCCGCGGAAAGAAATCTGTTGTACTGAACCTCAAAGATCCAGCCGGTGTGGAAACACTACTGAAAATGATTGAGCAGGCCGACGTAATCATTGATCCGTTTCGACCTGGGGTGTGTGAAAAATTGGGGATTGGGCCTGAGCAATGCCTCGCGCGCAATCCCAAGTTAGTGTTTGCCCGTATGACAGGATGGGGACAAGAGGGGCCGTTAGCCCAAGCGGCGGGTCACGATATTAACTATATATCGATCACCGGCGCTTTATATGCGGTAGGCCGCAGCGGTGAAAAACCAGTACCACCACTGAACCTGGTCGGCGATATGGGTGGCGGTGGAATGTTGTTAGTGAATGGTGTGCTTGCTGCTCTATTGGAGACGGGTAAATCTGGAATGGGGCAAGTCATTGATGTCGCGATGGTTGATGGTGCCGCGCAGCTGATGTGGATGTTTCACGGTATGGAGGCAGGCGGCATGTGGGATGCAACTCAACGAGAAGCCAATATGCTCGATGGCGCCGCTCATTTCTACGATACTTACGAATGCTCGGATGGTCAGTACGTCTCTATTGGTTCGATAGAACCGCAGTTTTACGCGCTGTTAAAGCAAATTGCAGGCTTGTCAGAAGCCGATTTTGGCAGCCAGCATGATCGTAGCCAGTGGCCTGTCATGAAAGAAAAACTGGAGGCGGTAATGCTGCAGAAAAGCCAGGCAGAATGGTGTGAATTAATGGAGGGAACAGATGTGTGTTTTGCGCCTGTGTTGAACTTTGTTGACGCGCCACTCCATCCCGCGAATATTGCTCGTGATACCTATGTCGAGGTTGACGGTGTGACCCAGCCGGCACCGGCGCCGCGTTTCAGTCGTACGCCTTCGGCGGTTGCTCACGCAACTCACGATGCCGGTGAGGATACTAATGACGTGTTGACAGCGATGGGGCTGGCACAGGAAGAAATTGATACATTACGTGAGGCTGGATCAATCAGCTGATCATCCAGGAGAAAAAACGTGCCATTGCCAATACTTGAAGATCGCGAGCATATTCATACTCGCACTATTACGATTAACGCCTTTCGGCGAAAAGATGGATTGATGGATGTGGAAGGTTGCATTACCGACGTGAAGCCATTTCCGCATCAACTAATGGACACCTCGCGAGAAGCGGGTGAGCCAGTGCATGATCTATCGATACGGATTACGCTCGACGGTACTCTGACGGTAAAGGAGGCCGTGGCGTCGATGGATCGGGGGGCTCACGATATGTGTCCGCAGGCAGAACCTAACTTTAGCAATATCATTGGTTTGCAAATCGGCCCTGGTTGGAATAAAAAAATAAAATCAGCTATGTCGCCAGGATTGGGTTGTACTCATATTATTGAAATGTTGGCGCAAATGGCGTCGGGGGCAATGCAGGCTAGCTGGTCAAGAAAGCCGGGAGAAAAACAGGAAGAATCCGCTGCGGAGCATCGTGAAATGGGTGCGGGCATGTTGAATTCGTGTTATCCCTATCGGGAGGCCAGTCCCTGGATTAAAAAATATTTCCCCAGCAGTTATATAGCGGCGGTATCTGTAGACTGATAATTTGGAGATGAGGACAGCGCTCCGAACAGGTTAATCGACTTTGATTTTTTGGAAGCTGGGCGGACGTTTTTCCAAATAGGCGGCAACGCCTTCCTTGAAGTCATCATGAGCTAAACTGGCAGCCATTAATTGGTCGGTTTCTTTCATCGATTCACCCAATGTGGTGTTGAGATGACGATAGACTTGTTGCTTCATTGTTTGGAGTGACAAAGGGGCTTTTGTTGCCAGTTCGTTGATATAGCTCACCGTTGAGTCCAGTAGTTCGTCCGCTGGAAAAATGCGATTAATCAAGCCGATGTCTTTAGCTTCTTCTGGCATCACTCGCCTCGAGCTCCACAACAGATCAAGTGCATTAGAGGGACCCACCACTCGCGGCAAAATCCAGCTTTGCCCGTGTTCCGCGACTAAGCCCAATGAAGAGAACGATGTGACAAATTTGGCATTGTCTGCGGCAAAACGTAAGTCGCTTAATAAGGCTATCGATAAACCAAGTCCGGCACAGGCGCCGTTAATAGCAGCAATGACCGGCTTTCGTACAGTCATTAAGTAAGTAAACCCCGAAATGTAATCTTCTCCCATTGAGGCATCCCCCGGGCTGGCTTTCAAGGCCTCCGTAGCCTCGCGACGTTTGTGTTCGCCTTCAGCAGACATATCATCGAGGGCGTTCATGTCCATGCCTGCACAGAACCCTTTTCCAGCGCCGGTTATAACGATGCTACT
>CAYNZI010000579.1:0-2427 GCA_964401565.1 uncultured Spongiibacteraceae bacterium | reverse complement strand
TTTGGCTTGCTGAACTTCAATGAACATATTGGCCATACGGTGTTGCAACGCCTGGAACGTAGAAAGCGTCACGTTAAATTGCTTACGGATTTTGCTGTATTCAACTGTTTTGTCCAGTGAAACTTGCATCGCACCGACGGCTTCAGCGCAAATTGCCAGCGCTGCCTTGTCGATCGTAACTTCAATCACCTCTATGGCACCACCGACTTCTCCAACAAAATTAGCGGTGGGAACGGTGACATTTTCAAACCAGATATCAGCTGCGCGCTGACCGTCAACATTGGCGTAGCTACGGCGACGAACACCTGCAGCATTCGCATCAACAACAATCAAGCTAATGCCATCGCGGTCAGTTGTAGCACCAGAGGTGCGAACAGATACCAGCAACTGCTCTGCTGACTCACCGTTCAATACTACTGATTTATGGCCGTTAATAGTGACCTGATCACCAGCAATTTCAGCTTTACACTCAACGTTTGCAACCTCATACCGGCTTTGCGTCTCGGCGTAGGCGAAGGCCAATTGCAGGCTGCCTTCCATCATTGGAGTGAGCAATTTTGCTTTCTGCTCGTCACTGGCAGCTTCTGCCAAAGCCGTGCCGGCAAGAATTGTGTTGGCGACGAATGGCTCTACCAACAAGCCCTTACCGAACTCTTCCATCATGACGATGAGATCGACGGCACTACCACCAAAACCACCATCTTCTTCTTTGAAAGGAACAGTTAACCAACCCAACTCGGCAAACAACTGCCAATGCTCGGTACTAAAGCCCTGGTCGCTTTTTGCGATAGCCTGACGGCTTTCCCAGTCATAATCCTGACTAATAAATTTACCAACGCTGTCCTGCAGCATTTGTTGTTCTTCACTGTATGAAAAATCCATGTCTATCTCCCGCTTACAAGCCCAATACGGCCTTGCAGATAATATTAGTTTGAATTTCGTTACTACCGCCGTAGATGGTTGCTTTGCGGTTGTTAAAGTATTTTGGCGCGCTGTTAGCGGCCTGGCCTGGGCCAATCATTTCGTCATCATAATCGGAAACAAACTGTTCACGCACAAATGGCAAGCCGTAGTAACCGGCCATTTCAACATTGAGCTCATCAATGGCCTGCTGAATCTCGGTGCCCTTGATTTTCAAAATTGATGACTCCGGTCCTGGAGCTTTTCCGGTACTGACTGCAGCCAAGGTACGAAGCTCAGTATATTCCAATGCCAGTAGCTCTATTTCAATATTGGCAACTTTTTGCCGCCACGTTGGGTTCTCACTCAACATAGGCCCGCCATCACTGGTGGCCGCAGCCTTGGCTTTGATACCTTCGAGACGCATCTTCGAGTTGGCTACACCCGCAATATTAGTACGCTCATGGGTTAATAATACTTTGGCGTAAGTCCAGCCTTTACCCTCATCGCCTATCAAGTTTTCTACCGGTACCCGTACGTTGTCAAAATGCACTTCGTTGACTTCGTGGGAGCCATCTAACAGATAGATCGGTGACAAGGTTATGCCTGGTGTTTTCATATCAATCAGCAAGAAAGAAATCGCGGCTTGATTTTTCTCTTCCGGGCCACCGGTACGCACCAGACAAAAAATCCAATCGGCATGCTGTCCCAATGTCGTCCATGTCTTGGTACCGTTGACGACATATTCATCACCGTCACGTACTCCGGTAGTTCTCAGCGATGCAAGGTCGGAACCCGCATTGGGCTCTGAATAACCCTGGCACCACCATACGTTACTGGCCAATATATCCGGTAAAAAACGCTTTTTCTGTTCTTCATTTCCATAGGTATAAATAACCGGCGCAACCATTTTTATGCCGAAAGCCATAACACCCGGAGCTCCGACTTTTGCGCACTCGTTGCCGAAAATGTATTTTTGCGTTGAGGTCCAACCCGTACCGCCGTATTCAACCGGCCAGTTTGTTGCGGCCCAACCTTTGTTAGCTAGCACTTTTTGCCAGCGAACAAAATCCTCTTTCTCCAACTCGATACCATTATTGGTTTTGTTGCGGATATCGGCGGGGAATTCAGCCTCCAAAAAATCACTTACTTCTGCCTGGAACGCGAGTTCCTCGGCGGACATATCGATATTCATTGCAATTCTCCTTGCATTCTATGTAATCAACTTTCGTTTGAAACTTAACGTCGTTTTACCGATGTGATCAGTACACCACAACTCGGTAAAACAACGACTAAAATTTTTTGTGCATTGGCTGTAATACTGAACTAGAAACCATTGAGACAGGCAAAACGGTCAAGTTGATAGCTGTAATCGCCAAACGTTTGTTGCGCTACCCTGGCGCGCTTCATATAGAAACCCATATCAAACTCATCAGTCATACCAATACCACCGTGCATCTGAATAGTTTCATTGGTCACGTTTTCCGCGATCTCACACAACTTTGCTTTTGTTGCCGCCGCCATCAA
>CAYNZI010000578.1:0-2428 GCA_964401565.1 uncultured Spongiibacteraceae bacterium | reverse complement strand
GGAACGTTCAATATATCGCTGGGGAAATCCGGACACTCCGGTTGACGCTATTGTTATGGACCCTTTTGTCTCTCCTTACCAACCCATCGAAACCGAATTGTCGACCACGCCAATCACCCTAGCGGCTCACAAGGAATCCTCAGAATCGAACAAGACCATAGAGGCCAAGAAAACACCAAAGACCTTTACAGAATTGATTCACGATCAAGAAATCAACATCCTGACCCGCAGTCTCGAGGCCAACCAAGCGCATCAAGGAAGGACAGCAAAGGCGCTAGGACTCAGCTATCACCAATTGCGCGGATTGTTGCGGAAACATAAATTGGGCAAAAGCGCGAACGCCTAGAACCACGGTTCCGCACAATAAAAAACCCTGAACTATACGAGTAGTTCAGGGTTATATTGCAAATGTCCTATCTCTAACCTAATAGTACAGTCGACATTTCTTCCCAGCCTCCAAGCCATTTTTCCAATTGCTCAGCAGGCATAGGTCTCGCGATAAAGTAACCTTGAACAATATCGCAACCCAACTTGGCGACAAGATCCCAGTCTTCACGGTTTTCAACACCTTCTGCCACAACACGCATATCCAACTTCCTGGCCAACTCTATACTGGACCCTAGAATGGCTCGCGCGGAAGAATCCTGGGTCGCACCATTGACGAAGGCGCGATCGATTTTCATTTCGATGAACGGAATTCGCTGCAGTTGCTCCAGCGATGAATATCCCGTTCCATAGTCATCAACAGACAGACCAATTTTCATTAAACTTAAGCGTGTCAGTATCTCTAGGGCAGTCGCCGCATTTTCCATCAAGTGGCTCTCGGTAATCTCGAGTATAACCTTAGAGAAATCGACACCCACATCATTTATCTGAGAACTAATGAAGTCAGGCCAATCAAGATTATGCAATGATTTAACTGACACATTGACCGCCACAACGAGATCAAATCCCTTCATCTTCCAGCCAATACTGTGCTGCATCGCCTTGCCAAATACGATATGAGTAAGGTTATCAATAAGCCCCGTTTCCTCTGCCAAAGGAATAAACATGTCTGGCATTATCACCCCCTTTTCAGGGTGCTGCCAGCGCACCAAGGTTTCAACACCAATGATTTTTCGGCTTATTATTTCAACTTTTGGTTGATAGACCGTTACAAACTCATTTTCGTCGATGCCGCGACGCAACTCATCTTCCGTTATTGTAGCTTGAATTTTATTGCTAGTTTTTTCTTTAATACCTGAGAAAACCCGCAGTTTTCCGAGCAACGCAGTCAGCTCTGACAGGATAACAGGCTTCCGCAATGCCCCAAGAATATTAAGCTTATGAATACCCGCAAGTTTTTCTACCATTTTTAGGATTCGCGTATCTTCCCCGCTGACAAGAATGATACCTCCTGAATATCCACGTCCAGTTACGTGTCGCAAAAACTCCACGCCATCCATACCAGGCATATTTAGATCACACAAAATAACATCGAAAAGCTGGTTTTTTTCATCAACGTAGCTCAATCCGCTATCGCCAGACCCCGCTGACTCAATATCAACAACACCTAAGCGGTTAAGCCCCGATATAATCAGGTCACGCGCAAACTCGTCGTCATCAATAACCAGTGCTTTTATATTTTTGGGGCTAACAATGGCATTCTCTTCTAACTGTTGTTCCGGCGCGTTGTTATTTTCCACATAAGCAACAATACCTGCCAACATATCGTTAAGCTGAGGCGCCAAAGCGGCTATCTCTACCCAGTCATCGACCTTACCTGCCACTTCCAATCTCCGGCAAACACCACTGAGTGTTAAAGCACCCATTGCTTCGGATGAAGACTTCAGTTTATGCGCATTGAACGCGATATCCCCAGCTTCGCGGTTTTGGTAGGCAAGCAGAATTTCCCGAATAATACCTGCAGCAGATACAGAGAAATTCTGAAGTAATTGACGGTGAATACTCACATCACCACCAACCATCTGAGTGAGAACTGAAAGGTCTATCGGCTCATTGCTACAAGCCTCTTGACGGTTTTCAGCGCCATTCTCAGCCAGGATAACTTCAGAACTTTTACGACTAGTCAACGGCATCCACTTTGCCAAAGCTTGTTGTAATTCCGTCAGAACGACGGGCTTTACAACAAATCCGTCCATTCCTGCGTTCAGACATCGTCTGGCCTCTCCCGCCATGGCATTAGCGGTAAACGCAATGATAGGCAAATGCCTTTTGCTGCCATGTTCACCCTCGCGAAGCTGGCGAACAAGTTGAAAGCCGTCCATATTGGGCATATGAATATCAGTGATGAGCAAGTCATACTCAGCTTTTTTCAACTGATCAAACGCCTCTCGCCCATCCGAAACAATATCCGCAGCATATCCAAGCATTTTCAATTGCCCTCGGATTATCATCTGATTGGTAACATTATCCTCTGCGACAAGAA
>CAYNZI010000577.1:0-2429 GCA_964401565.1 uncultured Spongiibacteraceae bacterium | reverse complement strand
GCCGGAAAATGGCTACCGTGGTGGTTACATAAGCGACGTTGCCAATTCGTATATGGCAAAAGAAAAAATTGATGCCGAAGACAAACACGTTATCGGCGCAGGCGATGCAGACGACCTGCAGGCGATTAGCGACTTTGCCGTTGCCTATTTACGCCGCGAGCAAGACCTTGACTTAAAGGCCTTCGGTGTTGACTTCGATGTGTACTATCTGGAATCGGCACTCTACAACGATGGTAACGTTGCCGACACGGTTCAGCAATTAATAAACAGTGGCCACACTTACGAAAAAGACGGCGCCCTCTGGCTTAAGACAACCGATTTTGGCGATGACAAAGACCGAGTAATGCGCAAGTCAGACACGGTAGAAACAGACCCAATATCAGGCCACGAAACCCACAAGAAAGGCGGTTACACCTACTTCGTACCCGATGTTGCCTACCATCTCAATAAATGGCAACGCGGCTTTGAGCGGGTCATCAATGAACAAGGTGCAGACCACCACAGCACGATTACTCGTGTGCGGGCGGGCGTGCAAGCGGTCAGCCAACACAATAATTTAAACATTCCCGAGCAATGGCCTGAATACGTGTTACATCAGATGGTTATGGTTATGCGTGGCGGAGAAGAAGTTAAAATCTCCAAGCGAGCTGGGAGCTACGTCACCATTCGCGATCTAGTTGACGAAGTGGGCAAAGATGCGACTCGATACTTCCTCGCTGCCAGGGCCGCCACCTCGCAACTGACATTTGATATTGACTTGGCTGTGTCACAGAGCAATGACAATCCTGTTTATTATATTCAGTATGCTCACGCTCGAGTTTGCAGCATGATGCGCAAGCTATCAGACCACCAGTGGAACTGGTCAGCTGATCTCAATAGCGATACTCTCGATCAGTTGGTCGAGGACGCCGAGAAAGCGCTGTTGAAAAAACTTTCAGGCTATCCTGAACTGATAAAAAATGCCGCCATCCACAGCGAACCACACACCGTCGCCAACTATTTGCGTGAACTGGCAGGCGATTATCACAGTTACTATAACGCCCACAAAACACTGGTCGAAGACGAAGGTTTGCGCAACGCTCGCCTGAGCTTAAGCGAAGCGGTAAGACAGGTTATTGAAAACGGCCTGTCTCTACTGGGCGTGTCGGCGCCAACAGAGATGTAGCCACCGAATACACAGGGTGAAAACTTAAGAGAAACCGCCGACAAATTATCGAAAACGGTCTAAGCTTAACGAGCGCTTTTACGGTCGCCGGCAACGCCCCGGCGTATAAAATCCCTCGGACTCCCTCCCACAAATAGCTTGTCTCACCGCACTGTCAGTGAGCCAAGGCAAGACTGGTAAACTAGAAACGATCATGACACACGATTTCGCCAAAAAACCCAAGGCGACCAAAAGAAAGAAAAAAGTAGAGAAAAAACAAATCCCGGGATGGGTGTGGCTGTTCATCGGTATTGTTGCTGGGGTTTTTGTGAGTTTTCTTGGCTATCTTGCCATTATTACGCCCGAAGCTGCGCCAAAAGAGATGGCCAAAAAAGTCGACGAGATTAGAGAAGACGTCAAAAAAACGGTTGCCACTAAATTCGATTTTTACACGCTGCTACCAGAACGCGAAGTTATTGTTCCCATCGAGCACGAGGACGTTGACAGTACCCCTCAACAGGCAACCATTTACATTTTACAGGCCGGCTCTTTCAGAAGCAGCAGTGATGCTGATCGGCTTCGCGCCCAGTTGATTTTAATGGGCCTGGAAGCCAAAGTTGAAGACGTCTCTGTCGCCAACGGCGACCTCTGGCACCGGGTACAGGTGGGTCCATTTGACAACCGCTCACGCCTGTCAAAAGCCCGCGGCATGCTACTTGACCAAGGTATCGACACGCTATTGTTACAGCGCAAAGCTGAAGGTTAATCGATCAGTTATCCGGCACCAATAGATAGTCGATGGTTACAACTGTCAGCCCAGTCTTGAAATCACCGCGTCCATCCCCATATAAGCTTTCTACCGCTCTGCCAACTCAAATGAGGAATTCAGCTTGGATCAATATAGAGGCACTACTATTCTCTCGGTGCGCCGCAACTCATTAAACAAAAAAGATGCCGATGGTCAGGTATCGATGGGCAACACCGTCATGAAAGGCAATGCCCGTAAAGTCAGACGACTCTACAAAGATCAGGTAATCGCCGGTTTCGCTGGCGGAACTGCTGACGCCTTTACTCTATTTGAGTTATTCGAGTCTCAACTTGAAAAATATCAGGGACAACTCACCCGCGCCGCCGTAGAACTTGCCAAGATGTGGCGTACTGAGCGCTCGCTTCGCCAGCTGGAAGCACTGCTCGCCGTCGCCGACAAAACAACGTCGCTGATCATTACCGGCAACGGTGATGTCATCGAACCAGAAGACAACTTAATCGCTATTGGATCTGGCGG
>CAYNZI010000576.1:0-2432 GCA_964401565.1 uncultured Spongiibacteraceae bacterium | reverse complement strand
AAGTTGGCTGTTTTGCTATGGTACTGGAAAAAGTTCCTGCTGGATTAGCAAAGAAAGTAGCTGAGTCTGTTTCCATCCCTGTAATTGGAATTGGAGCTGGACCAGATGTTGATGGACAAGTTTTGGTTTTACATGATATGCTCGGGTTATCCCCTCGCTCACCCAAGTTTGTTCGCAACTTCATGACCGACAACCCAGACGTTCAAAGTGCCCTCAAAGCCTACAATACCGCCGTCAAAGCTCATGAATTTCCCGCTCTGGAGCATAGTTTTAGCTAGAAACCACCTATTTTCCTCTTATTTGTTGCTAATCAAAAGACGCTTCTTTTGATTACAAAATAGTTATTTTTTTCTTAATTTGATCATTGATCCACCGAAATGATTGGGGCATACTGCCCGCCTCTTAAAGGGATGAGCGATGTTTTCTTATCCGACAGAGACAGGTTTTCGGGAGGAGCTTTTCAAACAACAACCGCCGATTATTGGCAGTTAGCGAGAGTTCCTAAAATACGGCGCAAACAGATATTGTTAGCACCGAAGACGATGGTTTACCAAACCAAACATTGTACGTTGGCAGAAGTTGGATCGTATGAAGACTTTCAGCAAAAGCAGTCACCTGCGAAATGTTTTAGCTAAAAACAAACTTAGCGGTAAAACAGTCGCCTTTGTGCCCACTATGGGTAATTTACACGAAGGACATATACAACTAATGCGCCAGGCCAAGAAAATGGCCGACGTTGTTGTCGCTAGTATTTTTGTTAACCCGCTTCAGTTTGGCGCTAATGAAGACCTTAGCAGCTATCCGCGCACACTGGCAGCCGACAAAGAAAAATTGTTCGCCGAGGGCGTTGATTACCTGCTGTTCCCAGATGTTGAGGAAATATATCCTGAGGGAATAGACAAGCAAACGCTCATTGTTGTTCCCTCCTTATCCGACACACTGTGTGGCGCCAGCCGCCCAGGCCACTTCGCGGGCGTTGCCACCGTTGTCACCAAGCTATTCCAGATAGTTCAGCCAGACGTTGCTATCTTCGGGAAAAAAGATTTTCAACAACTCGCTATTATCGAAAAAATGGTCAAAGATCTTTGTATGCCCATCAATATCGTGGGAGTTGAGACCGCCCGTGATGTCGACGGTTTAGCGCTTAGCTCTCGCAATGGCTTCCTGACTGAAGAGCAACGCGCTATTGCACCTGCGTTACATCAAACTCTTCTCGAATGTCGCGACGCCATTGCCTGTGGCTTTGACAGTTATCAAGCATTGGAAGACTACTGCACAGAAGCGCTCAAGGACGCAGGGTTTGAACCCGATTATTTTTCTGTTCGGGATGCCGAGACACTGCAAGCAGTGACCTGTGACACTGAGCAGATTGTTATTCTCGCCGCTGCCAAATTGGGCAAACCGCGATTGATCGACAACGTAACGCTGACTCTCAATCCGTCCCAGGACTGGGGCATGTTGGCTGCACACTAGTTTTTGCCTGCATACCACGCGACACGGCTATCCACACGACGGCTTGATTTCTCACACCGAGAATCAGGCTGGGTACCACCGATCCTCAGCCTCAAAGACAAACCCGGTTGGTGTTAGCTTTATAGTTTGGTGTTTTTAGCACCGAGAATCAGATCGGGCACCACCGATCCATAGTCCTGGTCCGTCCCTGCTTCCCTCGTCTGTTCCAGAACCTTAAAGCGCTTCGCTGTCTCTTCCACTCCCTCGGCCTGGCCTCCTATATTCCTCGGTGGTGCCCGGCCTAATTCTCTACCACTGTGCTAAATTTTGGCATCTTTGATACTCGTCTGGTCGTCAAAAATACCGTGCTATTAGAATACGGCGATAGGAGGCAGCCGGGAACCGCCAAATCACAAAGCATTGATCTTGCCCCGCAGTATTCCTAGACACTGTGATATACGTTATTCTTATGTCACACAATGTATCTAACACATCGTCATTTTTTCTAACGCCATATTTGAGATTCATCCCATGAGCAATACTACAATTTATCCGGTCCCTGTTGAATATGCCGCTAAAGCTCACCTTAATGAAGAACAGTACCAAGCCATGTATCAGGCATCGATCGATGACCCTGATGCATTCTGGGCGGAACAAGCCACAGAATTTTTAAGCTGGGAAAAACCCTGGAGCAAAGTGCGTGAGTACGACTTCAGCAAAGGGGAAGCTGCCTGGTTTATCGGTGGCAAGCTCAATATCACCCACAATTGCATCGATCGCCACCTCGAAACCCGAGCCAATCAAACGGCCATCATTTGGGAAGGAGACAGCCCCGACGAGTCCAGTAACATCAGCTATCAAGAGCTTCACAGCGAAGTCTGTAAACTCGCCAACGCCCTAAAAAATCGCGGCGTAAAGAAAGGCGACCGTGTTTGTATTTATATGCCGATGATCGTCGAAGCATCATACGCGATGCTAGC
>CAYNZI010000575.1:0-2440 GCA_964401565.1 uncultured Spongiibacteraceae bacterium | reverse complement strand
GTTATTGAGGCAGTTTCAGTGGTGATGCAAGTCGCCTCCTTCAAGATGACCGGCAAGCGTATTTTTAAGATGGCTCCCATACACCATCACTTCGAACTTAAAGGATGGGCCGAACCAAAGATAATAGTCCGTTTCTGGATCATTTCGATAATGCTTGCTTTAGTGGCAATGAGCTCTTTGAAACTGCGTTAACAAAGGGTTGAGGAAATGAACAAGGGAATGTCCATAGATTCAAAGCGAAAGGAAATGGATAAACCGCTATTTATGGCGGTGCTTCTTCTGGTCGCGTTCGGAGTAGTGATGGTCTACTCTTCGTCGGGGATAATGGCCGAGTTAAGTTTCAAAAACCCCACCTATTTTCTCGGCAGACAGTCTATTTATGCGCTGGTTGGTTTGATTGTCATGCTTGTTGCCAGTCGCATTAACTATACCATATTTCAAAAACCCAAAATCATCTGGTCACTCTTGGCGCTGAGTTTTTTTGGATTGCTGTTATGCTATACTCCCCTTGGTGCCAATATCAACGGTGCCTCCCGATGGATCAAGGCCGGGCCTATTACCATTCAACCGGCCGAGGCAATGAAAGTAGCATTGGTGTTGTGGCTTTCATATTCGCTCGCCAGGAAGCGGGAGCAAATAAAAAGCTTCTCCATAGGTTTTCTACCGCACCTGTTGGTGCCGGGGGTGGTGATGATCGTCTGCCTCTTGCAACCTGACTTTGGTACGACGGTGGTAATAGCGCTCATGACATTCTCCATGCTTTTCATTGCTGGTGCCAAGCTTGGATACATAATGCTTGCTGGCATATTGTCTGCACCCATCGCCTATCTTCTGGTGACCAGTTACGAATACCGACTCAAGAGAATGATGACCTTTCTAGACCCTTTGGCAACTCGCTTCGACGATGGTTACCAACTTACACAATCTTTATTCGGGTTCAGCGCTGGAGGTATGACTGGCGTGGGAATCGGCGATGGACTGCAAAAGTTTTTATTTTTACCCGAAGCTCACAACGATTTCATCGGCTCGATCATCGGTGAGGAGCTTGGAGTAGTTGGGATTTGGGTGTTGATACTGATGTTCGCAGTCGTCATCTCTCGAGGAATAGTAATTGCGTTTCGGGCAGAGGATGAGTTTGGAACTTATCTGGCCATGGGGTTGAGCATTCTAATAGGACTCCAGGCCTTCGCTAATCTCGGCGTGGCAATGGGCTTGCTCCCAACCAAGGGTTTAAACTTGCCATTTGTAAGTTTTGGCGGATCGGCGCTGGTGATCTCTCTTGGAATTGTGGGAATTATTTTGAGCATCTCTCGTGGTTCGGGAGGGTCGGCATCAATAGAAACACGCACGAATGAATCTAGTAAATCAAGCAAGGGGAATACCCGCAGAACTCATAAGGAGTCTCCCCAATGAACATACGTCCCTTAAAAATAATGCTGGCTGGCGGTGGAACAGGTGGCCACGTAATACCCGCCATAGCCATTGCTGAGGAAGTTATTCGACGTGGTGGCGAGGTGAGATTTGTCGGTACATCTGATCGTATCGAAGCACGCCTTGTCCCCGAGGCTGGATTTGGAATTGATTTTATCAAAGTCAAACCACTCGCCGGAGGCGGGATGCTCAAACTTATAAGTGGCTTAAGCTACGTGCCCTCAGCGATAATCGCAGCCATGCAACCGGTCAGATCATTCGCTCCTGACGCAGTCATAGGAGTGGGGGGATACGTGGCGGGTCCGGTGGTCCTGGCAGCCAGATTGATGGGGATTCCTACGGCTGTGCTGGAGCAAAACGCCACAGTAGGACTCGCCAACAAAATTGTTTCAAAGTTAATTCGCCGCGCCTTTGTAACCTACAAATCAACAGTTACTGCGTTTCCGGCCGGGCGGGTGGTAATCAGTGGCAACCCGGTAAGGCAACAAATTATTGATACCGCAAAGAAGCCTAAGCCGAAAGCAGAGGGAGATCTTGTCAATATTCTGGTGATGGGCGGTAGCCAGGGAGCCTTAACCATAGATGATCGCGTACCGGCAGCTTGCGAAATGGCCAAACTGGGCGGACAGATAAAGGTGCTTCATCAGTGTGGCAAAGGACGCGAAAATCAGGTTGAAGCGGCCTATTCTCGCGGAGGTGTGGAGGCGAAGGCCGTAGATTTTATAACAGACACAGCCGCAAAGTTTCTAAACGCTGATCTGGTGGTTGCCCGTGCGGGTGCCACGACGGTTAGTGAGCTTACAGTTATGGGACTGCCTGCGGTGTTTCTTCCATATCCTCACCACAAGGACAAACAGCAGGAAAAGAATGCAAAACCTATGGCTGACATTGGAGCAGCGATTATCATAGATGAGAAGACTACTGGCCCCAGAGAGCTATCTGAGGCTATTTCAAAATTTGTAATGGACGAGGAATATCGATCAGCGGCGTCGAAAGCGTCCCGTTCTCT
>CAYNZI010000574.1:0-2446 GCA_964401565.1 uncultured Spongiibacteraceae bacterium | reverse complement strand
ATTTTTTTTCCCAGCATCAGGTATTGGAGGTAAAAACACCGCTATTGGCTCGCCATTCAGTTACCGACCCCTATATGGATATTTTGAAGGGTGATAACCCACGGGGTGAGCCGGAAGAGTATTACCTGCAAACCTCTCCCGAATACGCGATGAAGCGGTTGTTGGCTGCGGGCTCCGGGCCTATCTTTGAAATAACTAAAGCGTTTCGAAAAGGTGAGCAAGGCAGCCGTCATAATCCTGAATTTACGATGTTGGAGTGGTATCGCCCGGGCTTTGATCACCATCAGCTGATGACGGAGACCGAGAGCTTGGTCGGCGGGCTACTGCATTGCGATCGTCCATTTTTACGGATGTCTTATGGCGAGATGTTTCAGCAGTTTTTGAATATCAATCCCCATACTATCGCCTGCGAAGCGTTAGAGTCCTTTGCGCGTAAAAACATTGATTTGCAAATGCAGAGCGATCAAAAAGACGATTGGCTCAATGTATTGTTAACAGAAATTATTGAGCCGCAGCTGGGTATCGATGTCCCTGTTTTCATTTATGACTATCCGGCTAGTCAATCGGCTCTCGCAAAAACGGCTGTAAACGATGAAGGGACCTTGGTGGCTCAGCGTTTTGAGCTTTATGTAGGCGGTGTTGAGCTGGCCAACGGCTATTTTGAGCTAACAGATGCCGACGAACAGGAAGAGCGATTCCAACGTGAGCAAGCCAGGCGTTTGGCATTGGGGAGAGAGGATATGAAAGCTGACATGTATTTGCTGGCAGCGATGAACGAAGGCCTTCCCAGCTGTGCTGGTGTTGCATTGGGTGTTGACCGATTAATCATGTTGGCGCTTAAAATGAAGAAGATAGCCGATGTCATTGCATTTCCTTCTGACCGGGCATGAAAGGCTTTCGCCACTGAGCTAGCAGTTAGACTCGATAGGCGGTTTTGGTCATTAATTTTGAGGCGACAGTCATGAGCTTTTTAGTGGTCGGTGAAAACTCCTGGCCGCCGGCTTCCAATGCACGAGTACCGTGCATCTCTTCATCTTCAAGCATACGCTCCAGTATAGCGCGTGTTTTCTCATCGTTTTCGGGGAGCTGGTCGAGATGGTCTTGTAGGTGTTTGCAGACTTGATCTTCTGTTGCTGCAACAAATCCCAGGCTCCATTTGTCGCCAATCAGTCCCGCTGTTGCACCGATCGCAAAAGACGCCGCGTAAAACAGGGGGTTGAGTAAGCTGGTGCGACCTCCGAGCTCGTTGATTCGCTGTTCACACCAGACTAAATGATCGATTTCTTCTGCTGCCGCCCGTTCCATTTCCTGACGAATATCCGGGAGTTTTGCTGTCAGCGCCTGCCCTTGATAGAGGGCTTGAGCACAGACCTCTCCGGTATGATTGATGCGCATAAGGCCTGCAATATGAAGGCGCTGTTGGTCATCGATCGCTCCGCTTTGTTGGTTTTCCGCGGGGCTGGCTTGGGCGGCATTGGCGGCCGACGGCACCAGTGTGCGCAATGCCAAGTCGGCGTTTGCAATCATTTTGTCGACGAAAGATAAGCGGCGTTGCATGGCTAACCCTCAATGAGTGTTACAGGTTGATACGCTAAAATAAGGACTTTGGTTTTTCCCGGGCGATTGCTCGGTATCCGATGTCTTTGCGAAAATACATGTTGTTCCAGCTGATGGCGTCGACCTGTTGATAAGCTTTTTGCTGAGCATCGGTGACGGTTTTTCCCAGTGCTGTTGTGCACAAGACCCTTCCGCCACTGGTAACGACTTCGCCGTTTTCAAGCTTAGTCCCCGCGTGAAAGACTTTAACGTCACGGTCATCGCAATGGTCAAGGCCTGAAATGATTTCACCCTTGGCATAGTCGGAGGGATAACCCCCTGCGGCCAAAACAATACCTATAGCCGGACGAGAATCCCACCGCACTGTTATCTCATTGAGATTACCATCCAGCGCGCTATTACACATTGCAATCAAGTCGCCTTGCAGACGCATCATAATAGGTTGGGTTTCAGGGTCGCCAAAACGACAGTTATATTCAATCACTTTCGGTTCTCCGGCAGGATTGATCATAAGACCTGCATATAGAAAACCGGTGTAGTCATTCCCTTCTGCAGCCATACCTGCGACGGTAGGTTCGATGACTTCGTTCATAATGCGTTGGTAGATAGCTGGAGTCACCACCGGCGCGGGAGAATATGCCCCCATACCGCCCGTGTTAGGTCCTGTGTCACCATCGCCGGCACGTTTGTGGTCTTGGCTAGTCGCCATAGGGAGAATGTTTTTACCATCGACCATCACAATAAAGCTGGCTTCTTCTCCCTCAAGAAAATCTTCAATAACAACGCGGTGGCCTGCTTCGCCAAATGCATTGCCGGCGAGCATATCGCGCACCGCATCCGAGGCTACTTTTTCAGTCAGGGCAACAATGACACCTTTACCCGCGGCAAA
>CAYNZI010000573.1:0-2449 GCA_964401565.1 uncultured Spongiibacteraceae bacterium | reverse complement strand
AGTGTGCTGGGTGAGGTAGAAGTTGGGCTGTGTGATGGCTGTAATAAAGGCGCGCGCTCAGGCAAGGGCTTGATTCCCTATATCGAGCAGACCACTGAGGATGTTGTTCAGCTATTGGTAGATCTCGTATCAGGTGCAACACAAGCTACCAGAGTCAATCTGGAGGAAGTTGAAGCGCCGGGGATCGCGGTGACATTACAGGTGATTCAAGCCCTTCGTAACCAGCCGCCCGTTGAAATATCCATTGTTATCAACAAACTTGGGCAGGAAATAGCTGAGGCAAGGGTGATGGAGGAGGCCATGATTATTCGCCGTTTGCTGCTTGCGGGACGCAAAGAGGGGTATGTGTCGGCTAACCGCATTGCCCAGCGCGAGGTGGCGCAGGCTCTGGAAGAATTAAACAGTGAAATTACCAATGTGATTTTTGAAAAGGATGCCAGAAACAAATTTGTGACCTCCACCGTGGTGGAATTATTGTTGCGTGACAGTGCTATTAGGCAGTCGTCGGTGAATACCCCTGCATCGGTGCCTGGCGATCCGCGCCCACTCAATAATGGCGCGGTGGAGCAATGATGATGGCTTTATTAAAGCGTCAGTTTGTACTCGTAGGGTTTGCTTTTGCCGGTGTGGGCTTGCTGCTTGTAGCCGGGGTGTTGCTGAGTCTCTGGTTTGGCTCTAACCCGGTCTCAGATTTGGGGACGGGAGTAGGTGGCGTGCCGTTTGCGGGGTGGCGCGCGGGTATATACGGCGCGTTAGTACTGCTCTGGCCAAAACTTGTTTTGCGAATTAGGAAGAATCGCCCGCTCACTCAAGCAGCTCTGTTAAACCGTAGGCCAGTGATTATTTTGATCCTGCTTTATGAGGGACTGATTGTTCAAAACCCTTTATCCATTCTGCTGGCGTGGGGGGAGTAGCACTATGGCGGTTGATAGCACGCTGGAACTCTATACAACACTCTTTGGCTGGCTGTTTTATAACAGTATCTGGGATGTGCTGGTGGCAACCGGCATCGTATTTTTACCGTTCTTGGGCATTCTGCTTGATACGATTATTCGCTCCTATGCGGGTGAGGATGCAGAGGAGGCTGGCAATACAACGCTGCGCATTGTCGAAGTGGAGTTCTTTGTCGCTTTTTTTGTGATTTTGATTGCTGCAGTCCCCGCCACACCCCTGAATGCGGTAGATCTATCGTTTACGCCTCGCGCCGTCATTGGTACGCCTGCGCAACCGGTTGCGACGGTCAATAATTCCCGTACTACCTATGGTGGGGGTATTTCATTTAATGGGGCTCCGGTATCAGTGAACGTTCCCGTATTTTGGTATGCGGTGATGAGCTTCAGCTCGGGCTTTAATCGCGCCGTAATGGAAGCGGTGCCGCCTGCACTCGATTTTCGTGGCTATGTTGATGAGCTACGCGGTGCCTCGATAGAAGACCCAAAATTAAGCCAGGAGGTTAACGATTTTTTTCGAGATTGCTTTGTTGAGGCCCGTTCAAAGTATTTGGCTGAGCGTCCATCCAGCCCGGCGATTAGTAATCTTTTGAACCGTTATGGCAATAGTGACCCGGATTGGATAGGTTCCCACATCTATCAGGAAACACCGGGCTACTATGATTCGATTCGCGCTGACACGGTCAGGGAGGGCTACCCCTGGTCAGCGTTAAGAGATGTTGAGTGGGATGCCACGAACAACCCGGTCTACGGAAAACCATTTTGCACTGAGTGGTGGCAGGGCATTCAACAAGCCATCCTCAGTGAACTGGGAGATCTTGATTTACTGTCTGCGGCCGCTGAACCCGGCTGGGACCCAGCGCCACGTCGTGATGCAGTGATCCAAATGGCATTAATCAACTCGCCGCCGCGCTGGACAACACGGGGTTATGACTTCGCCTACGGCAATATGGTTGATTTCAGCCTTGGCGAACCAGGGGTGATGGTATCGGTGCAGAACGCCGCGCAGCAAGGTTTGGCTGCCTATGGACTGGGAAAAACCAGTGTGTCTTTTGCGGCTTATTTACGGGTCTTTCTGGAGGCCGCACCCATGGTGCAGGCACTTATCCTCATGGGGCTGTATTCGCTACTGCCGTTCTTTATTTTGATCAGCCGTTATAAATTCTCGTTATTGATTATTGGTGCCTTGATTTTATTTACCGTGAAATTCTGGACTGTGCTGTGGTTCTTTGCCTGGTGGGTTGACCAGAATTTGATTCAAGCCTTTTACCCAGACCCTGGCAATATCACGACCTTGTTTAGTACCGACCTTACTCTCAAGCGAATTATCCTGAATTTTTTGACCGGCGGCTTGTATTTAGTCCTGCCGTTATTGTTGTCGGTTTACCTAGGCTTGGCGGGCATTCACGCAGCTTCGCAATTAGACGGCGCAACCCAGGCGATCACTCGTGGTACGGCAGGCGCAGGACGAATTAATCCACGCTTGGCTGGCCGTTTTA
>CAYNZI010000572.1:0-2469 GCA_964401565.1 uncultured Spongiibacteraceae bacterium | reverse complement strand
CTAGGTCTGCAGCCATTCCGCTGAGAAAACCAAGTATTCCTGCAATTTTTAGCTGATTATTGGTGCCTCGGGATTGAGAAAGTGCTGCGCCTACTAATCCCTGGCTAATAGGGTCCATGGTTCCACCGATGATTAGATTTAAAATGCATACGCAATCGTTGCCCTTACCGTGCGGGAACTGAAATAGTGTTCCCGAGAAAAATCTGTTTGCCTAGTCTACACTGGCACCCTGATAGAATAAACGCTCCAGACTGTCAAAAACACTCTCATCGAGCACCAGTTTTACGCATCGAGCTTTTGTGTAGTGAAAATATTTCTGAATGTGGTTAGATAGTCATGCGATGGACATCTCCGGGATGATCGATATCCATGAATATACCCATATCATCAACACGGATCCCAATAATATCTTGGGACTTATTTTTTAGTAGTTCCCTTGCACCGCTATCCCCGCTCAATTTTCGAAGTTGTTTCAGCCAGTATCGACCAAAGAGAACAGGGTGTCCTGTCTTCAATTTTTCATCGCGTGTGATGTGTGTGGGAACAACTATTTTGTTGATGTCGAAATGGCTAATTAATGCTTCGATTGTTTTTACATTCAACAAAGGCATATCCGCCAGGAAAACCAAAACACCATCGACGCTTTCGGACGAGTCTAAAATCGAACAAATACCCGCCGACAGAGAATGCCCCATGCCTAAACAAGCGTCTTCTGCAAAAACACTATGTAGAAGAGGGTGACCCGAATAATGACCCAGAAGGGAAGGGAGTATAGGTCCATCGCTAGGCCTCAAAACGACAGTAGTAACAAGTCCTAACCCAATTGGAATTGATAGCGATCGCTGTAAAAGAGCAGTCCCATTGTAATCAAAAAGCCGTTTGTCACTGCCAAACCTACGGCTACTGCCGGCGGCTAGCACAAGCGCCACCAATGTCGGTTCTTTAGTTTCAGTCATATGCGCGATTACTGCCCACCGTTGAAATTATTTCAGCGAGAATTGAAATAGCTATTTCCGCGGGCGTTTTAGAATGAATATCTAATCCTATAGGTGCTTTTAGGCGACGTAGATCGTCATCCGAGACTCCCAACTGCTGCAGGCGCTCCCGACGCTTTTCAGACGTTCTTTTAGATCCCATTGCGCCAATATAGAAAGCGTCAGAACCAAAGGCATCCATTAATCCCATATCATCAATCCGGGGATCGTGGCTGACAGCGACGATAGCACTGTTTGAGTCAGCACCGTACGCTCGAATGGTATCATCAGGCATTGCGGTAAACAGCGCTGTGTGGTCTACCGTCCATTGTTCAGCCATTTCTGGCCTCGGATCACAAATGCTAACGCGATAGCCTGTTGCTAAAGCAAATTGGGCGAGGTAGCGGGCAACCTCACAAATACCAATGATCAGTAGGTGGGTACTTGGCCCCAGTATGTGTTCAACGGTCAAAAGCTGCCCTTTTCCATCTAACGTGTGGCTAATAGCGGGGTAGTGATCACTGGGGAGCACGGTATGGTTATTTCCGCTGTAATCACATTGCCGTTGGACACAGGTTCGTTGCAGTAGCCGGTGTTCAATCATTTGAAATTGCTCGATGACAGTGTCGCTTATGTTAGCGCGATTAAATGGCTCAATCAAAATACCTAGGGTACCACCACACGGTAATTGAAAACGCTGTATGTCTTCATCTGTCTCGCCATATATTTTGTAGGTTGCCTCGCTGGCAGCCAGGTCACCTTGTTGTAACTGCGAAACCAAGTCGTCCTCAACACAGCCGCCGGATAGCGAACCAACGACGCTTCCTTGTCGATTACACACCATTAAGCTGCCCGGGAGGCGTGGGGCCGAGCCCCAGGTATTGAGTACAGTGCAAAGCCAGCAGTCTTCGCGGTTTTCAATCCAGTGGTTGAGTTGGCTGATGACCGCCAAATGCATATCATCCATATATTCAATTCTCTAAAAACCGTCATCGTCCCTATCAGGAACGAAACGACGATGGGGTTGGACTATTTTGCCGCGATAAGCGGTTACCGCATGATAAGTTGTGTTGCCCTGTACTCGACCGGCTGTTTAAAAGCCCAAGTCTATTGAATCAATTCGGTTATGTGATGCTGGATTCAAAGGACAGTGCTTACATGTCTGATAGAACTGGGAATCATGTCACTAATTAGAATGAAAAGGTGTGAAAAGTTGGCAATGATAGCCGATATGTTAACGTGATTGTCTATAGTAGACGCATAATTTGAGTAATATTGTATTCAAGGTTGTCTGCATGCTCGCAAAAACATCCCCCCACGCTATTCGTGTGTTGGTCGTTGACGACTCCCGTCTGATCAGACTAGCTGCCGCCAAAATGTTTGGCGTTGAATTTGACGTCCTATTAGCGGAAGACGGAGCCAGAGCCTGGGAAATAATTCAGAGGGATTCGGAAATCCAGGTGGTATTTACTGACTTAGTGATGCCGAATATGGA
>CAYNZI010000571.1:0-2470 GCA_964401565.1 uncultured Spongiibacteraceae bacterium | reverse complement strand
TTTCGTTCAATCTGGGTCGGCGAGGTTTTAAAACGATTGAGCTGGTTGAGACTGAAGAGAAGTTAACCTTTGTGGTTAATGGCGAAGCCATTTTTTGTCGAGGGGCCTGCTGGAGCAACAATGACATTGTCAGTTTGACTGGTGAAGCTAGCGCGTTACGACAGTCTCTACAGCTGGCGAAAGAAGCGGGCATGAATATGCTCAGGGTTGGCGGTACCATGGTCTACGAAACAGATGATTTTTATCGCATCTGTGATGAGTTAGGCATCATGGTCTGGCAGGATTTTATGTTTGCCAGCATGGATTACCCGGTTGAGGACCCCGCTTTTGCGCAAAACATTCAACGAGAAGTACAGCAACAATTGTCCCGACTGTCTCCCCATGTGAGTGTTGCCGTGTATTGCGGCAACAGCGATGTGCAGCTGCAGGCAGCAATGATGGGTGCGCCACAACCAAACTGGAGCAATACATTTTTTGACCAGCAGTTGCGGATATTATGCAGCGAATATAATGAGGGTATCCCGTACTTTCCTTCTACGCCCTGTGGCGGTGCCTTGCCCTTTCATCTGGATCAGGGTTTGGCGCATTATTATGGTGTTGGTGCCTTTAAGCGGCCGCTAACGGATATTGGCCTGGCGGGTATTAAATTTGCTGCTGAGGGAATGGGTTTTTCAAACATACCCGAGCCGGAGACCATTAATAAAGTGTTTGGGGGTGACAAACCCCTGATGCACGACCCTCGATGGAAACATGTTGTGCCCCGTGATGCAGGCAGGGGTGCGGACTTTGAAGATATTCGTGATCACTACCTGGAACAGCTGTTCAAACAAGACCCCATCGCCTTGCGCAGTGTTGACACTGATCGCTATTTGGAGTTGTCGAGGGTAGTATCCGGTGAAATGTTGTATCGGGTATATTCCCGGTGGCGTTCGGCGGCTAACCCCTGCAGCGGCGGCCTGTTGTGGTTTTATAACGATCTGGTGCCCGGACCTGGCTGGGGGGTTATCGATAGCGATAATCGCCCCAAAGCGGCTTACTACGCCATACGCAGGGCATTTCACCCTCTGGCCATTTTTCTCGAAGACCGAGGCCTGAATGGTTTTCATATTCATTTGGTTAACGAAAGCAATAGTGAGCGTCAGGTACTGATAGAATTAACAGCCTACCGCCACGGCGATGTGCTGACGCTGGAAACACATCAGCAAGTGACCTTGCAGAAAAGAGCCAACATAACGTTGAGTGCAGACGAAATGCTGGGCTATTTTTCAGATATGGGTTATGCCTATCAATTTGGCCCGGTACAGCACGAAGTGGTTGCCCTGCGTATGCGCGACGCAATGACCGGGGAGTTTCTTGACGACGATCACTACTTTCCCGTAACTTATACTATGCAGAATATCACTAAGACGAAGTTAGAGTTAAACGTTTTTCAGAAAAATAACAGTGATGTCTATTTGCAACTAACCAGCGCCACTTTTTTGCAGTTTGTACGGCTGGATCTGAAAAACCATCGCCCCGAAGATAATTATTTTCACCTGACACCAGGGTATACACGAGAGGTTAGGTTGTTCGCTAAAAACGAGGAGGGGGGTCACATACAGGTAGGCACAGTAGTAAAAGGTTATCTGGAAGCGCTCAATTTGCTAGACCCGATAAAGTTGAACGTCAAATGAGTGGAACTCGAGTACGAATTCGACAGGGCCTACAATGAATATGTCTCCAGCTCAGGCAAGCAGCAACGGTGATTGCGCTCTCCGCGCTACTTTCGGTTATATCGATGGAATTTGCTGCTGGCATCACCGGGTCCGGGAACGTCAGCAAAAGGATCTAACGCTTATTATCTGTTCACCCATGGGCTATGAGTATACCCATTCTCATCGCAGTCTGAAATTTCTCGCTGATACCGCTGCACAATCTGGTTTCCCGGTGTTTCGTTTCGATTTTCATGGCACAGGCAACTCACCTGACGATGAGTTGGAGAAAAACAAAATAGCACTGTGGCTGGCAGAGATAGAGGCCTTAATTAGTCAGGCAAAACGAACCTACCCCGATAACAAAATTTGCCTCTTGGGTTTACGATTTGGTGCCAGCTTGGCCTATATGGCGACTTCCGCAAGCCCGGTCGATGAACTGATATTGTGGGAGCCGGTGGTAAAAGGCAGGCGTTATATTCGCGAGTTGGTAGCGGTATCAAAACTGTCAGCAACAACAGCCAGTGACGAAAATCAGTCTTATATCGAAAGTGCGGGATTTTTGATGTCTGCAGACATTGCAGAGGCGATCAAAAACATTGACCTGTCGAAACAATTGCCAGTAGTGACAGGCGCGGTATATTGCCTTTATCGCGATGATATTCCCAGTGATTCCACTTTGATAGAGTCACTACGCGACGCGGGTATTGTTGCAGAACGCCGCGAGTTTCCGGGTTTTGCCGATATGATGGCCGAGCCACAGGATACAATATTACCGG
>CAYNZI010000570.1:0-2476 GCA_964401565.1 uncultured Spongiibacteraceae bacterium | reverse complement strand
CACGGTTCCCTGAAAATGATGCTGCTGCTCGGTCAGTGTTTCAGTCAGTCCCCGCGTGTGATGATCGTAGATCAGGGAGATCGTTCCCAGGAGGATGTTGTCGGTATTCCATTCTTCCTCAACCAGATAGTTTCGAATAAGGTCACGCACGAATTCCGACCGGTTGACATAATCACTGTCGTCAACCAGCTTCTCCAGCCGTTCGAACAACGGCCTTTCAATTGAAACACTCATTCGCACCAGGTCAGACATTTTTTCTCCTTCACTACTTTTCTCCTTCACTACTTGGCTTCTCATCGCTCTCGTCGCTCTCGTCGCTCAGCCGATACAACAATAGCACCATCCCGAAATCAATCAAGTACCAGATAGTGACTATCGCCACCGACAGCAGCCCCAAACACCCGCCACTCGCTGCAAAAATCTTCTCTCAACATCCTGTTGCGATTACGACTTGAATCCGCACCATTTAAATTCAACCATCAGCGATTGCCCACAACGATTGCCCGCTTTGTAAATCGACAAAGCCCCCTGCACATGGCAGAGGGCTTCGCGATTGTAACTTCTACGCCTTACACGTAATTGCGGTTATTACGCTCTACGTTTCCTGGCAAACATCAAGCCGC
The DNA here is from genome assembly GCA_964401565.1 of uncultured Spongiibacteraceae bacterium. Classification (GTDB taxonomy): domain Bacteria; phylum Pseudomonadota; class Gammaproteobacteria; order Pseudomonadales; family Dasaniaceae; genus Oceanicoccus. The sequence continues at coordinate 1,853 of CAYNZI010000570.1, read as the reverse complement.
CGACACTCAATATGCAAATCGTCATCGGCTCCGGTATATTGTGGAATACCGAAACATCACTATTCAACGTTGCGAGAGTACCGTTTTCGCTTTCGCTAGGATAGGGCGTACCATCATCGATACCAATCCCTTCGATCCAGTTGCTGATCTTAAGGGACGTTGTGCGATTGAGGAATATATCATTACCGTCCAGTATCACGGCCAGTCTCTCATCGCCTTCAACCAACCCTTCACCGCCAATGACAAAACTCAATACCCGTGTAACCGACTGACCTGGAAGGATATCGCCGAAGTCATAAGTAGGAACAAGGTAATCGCCTTCGGGCTGCAATTCCGGATCGCCATTACCCGGTGTCCAGCAATACCAGCCGAGTTCGTCATGCTCTTCGGCGATAATATGCGGGGTAATGTCGTGATATGGGGTATTATTTATTTTTGTGCCAGCCGGATCCCAGGCAGCCAATGCTGCAGCATCAACTGCAAACTCAATCGCCAGCTTGGTATCAAACAATGTGCCTGTATACTGCTCGGTGGTATTGAGGTATTCGCTATGGCTGTTTGTGCCATCAAGCCACTTTTCGATACTGATATCACCAGGCGTATCGTTGGTGATAGTTGCAGTAACATCAAAGGCAATCAGATTGCTCTGATAAGGAGTTCCCGCCCACGTCAAACTCGTCACAAGGCCCTTGATGGCCGCGGTACTAGCAAAACCACCGCCATAACCGGTCTTGTTGTCAAAAAACTCATGCGTACGTGCTTCTTCCATCCCTACCGCACCTGTTAACGGGTTAATGTGCTTGAACCACTGGCCCATAATAGCGTCAGGATCTTGCACGGGCCCGCTCCAGCTCGGTATGGGGCCGACTGGGGGTTTGGTAATCTCAAGCGACGGCGCTGCCGTAGCCGCCCCTGCCACCAACAAAACAAACACCATGCTCAGCATCGTTACTTTGTGTTTCATGTTTCCACTCTCCACTTTCGTTCTTTCCTCGTTCTTTGTTCGCTTTTCCTCGATTTCTCGAAAAAGACCCAGCACCGCCGAACCCAAACCAAATCGCCGAAAACAACATCCGAGCAGACTCGCGAATAGACCCTTCAGCGCTCCGCATACCCAAATTGAAACAGTTAGAACAATTGAAACAACCTAAACCAAGCAGTTTAAAACAATCTGTCGCTAATTTGCTTGAAGACAAGGAACCACGAAACAACTCGCCCTTGTTCTTGCCTTTGCCATTACAAAAAAACTAACGAACACATCTGGCCTGCGCCCACCACCATCACCACAAAGAGACCTGCCCAACAACCTCAAAAAAGTGACCAGCAACCACCGGTAACGACCAAATTCAGAATTGCCACAATCGCTAGAATACCGGAACGCCGGAACGCCGGAACGCCGGAACAAAGGGGCGCCTCCTCACTGCGAAAAACGCAAGTTCCGACTCACAGAGTAGAAGACACAAACCTCTCTGCAACCAGCCGCATCAGGAAACACCATTGCCCGAGATCCTGAAAACAACTGAAAACAACTGAAAATACCCGAAAATACTCAAATAGACACTGCAGGAGCGCACTCCTGTAGGATCAGTGCAGTTTACGGGCTATTTACGGTTTCTGTCAAGGAATTTTTATTTTTTATGCGAGACGCGACGAGATGCGAAATGTATGCGTAAAAGACTGCTTGCCAGTAAAGACCCCTCGTGCACAAGTAATGGAATACGAGGCCCGCTTCGGTCGCATTCTGATCAAAAAACTCGTGCACAAGTGAGGTGGTTGACAACATATGGAATGGAAAAATACGGAGCATTGGAACCGTTTTGCTCAACTCTACCGCACTGTCCAGTACAAACGCC
>CAYNZI010000569.1:0-2478 GCA_964401565.1 uncultured Spongiibacteraceae bacterium | reverse complement strand
TGCGACAGGCCATGCGAGCCTGCGTGTCGTCGTGGTCGGGTAGAAGAGCAGCCGGTTGCCATCTGTCGACTAAAAAGAGTGGCGGCAGACAACAAAAATGATGCCGTAGTCAGTGCCTTGATGCCAAAAATACCGACCACAAAAAATGGCAAGCGGGTGGCCTTGATCGGAGGAGGGCCGGCGTCATTGACCGTTGCTCGTGACTTGATGCCGTTGGGTTACACCATCGATTTATACGATAATCAACCGGCAGGTGGTGGTTTTATGCGCAGCCAGATTCCATCGTTCAGATTGCCAGAATCTGTATTGAACCAGGAAGTAAACTACATTCTCGATATGGGCGTTATATCGCGCTTCGATACCTACGTGGACAGCCTCAAGGACATTCTGGACAAAAACTATGATGCGGTTTTTGTCGGCACAGGCGCCCCTCGCGGTCGAGACTTAAATATCCCCGGCCGTGATGAAGGTGGCGACAATATTCATATTGGCATTGACTGGCTTTCCAGTGTGGCTTTCGAACATATTGAAAAAATTGGCAAGAAAGTCATCGTTCTTGGTGGTGGTAATACCGCGATGGATTGCTGTCGCAGTTCGCTTCGGCTCGGGTCCGATGATGTCAAAGTCATCGTCCGCAGTCCTCGTTCTGAGATGAAAGCCTCTCCCTGGGAAATCGAAGACGCCGAGCGGGAAGGAATACCCATGTTCGAGAACCATGTGCCGCTGGAGTTTATTGTGACGGACGGAAAGCTTGCCGGAATGATTTTTGATCGAGTTAGGGCTGAGTATGATGCTAATGGTAAACGATCGTTGATCTCACTGGGTGAAGATCCGGTGATGGTAGAGTGTGACGATGTTTGTATCGCTATTGGTCAGGATAATTCTTTTCCGTGGATAGAGCGCGATCTCGGATTACAATTTGGAAAGTGGGATATGCCTGTTGTCGACAAACAGACATTTCAGTCGACCAATGCCAAAGTTTTTTTTGGCGGTGATGCGGCTTTTGGTCCTGAGAATGTCATCACGGCTGTGGCGCATGGTCATCAAGCTGCCGTATCAATCGACTTGTTCCTGAATGGAAAAAACGTCCAGAACCGACCCGCACCGGGCACAACCCTAGTGAGCCAGAAAATGGGTATTCACGAGTGGAGCTACGACAGCGATGTGGTGGATGATGTTCGCTACGCGGTGCCTCATACGGAGGTGAAATTGGCATTGTCTGACAGAAAGATGGAAGTTGAATTAGGCTTCGATCCTCAAACGGGATTTGCCGAAGCTCAGCGTTGTTTGAATTGTGATGCACAAACGGTATTCAAAGAAGCCAAATGTATAGAATGTGATGCTTGCGTAGACATTTGCCCCACAGATTGTATTACGTTTACTCATTCAGGGCCGGAACAGGAATTGCGAACACGGTTAAGTGCGCCGGCCAATAATCTCGATCAAGACCTTTATATTTCAACAGACAAATTGTCAACAGGGCGCATTATGGTGAAAGATGAAAATGTATGTCTTCATTGCGGCCTCTGTGCCGAGCGTTGCCCTACTGCAGCCTGGGATATGCAAAAATTTATGTATGAAGTGACTAAAGCTGGCAGTGATTCCAGTCAGATGGGGGCGGAGCAGTGACCATGACAGCGACTAACAACATATCATCGGTAAATGATCTCGTCATCAAGTTTGCCAACGTCAACGGCTCGGGCTCTGCGAGCGCAAATAATATGTTTGCGAAGGCCGTTTTTCGCATGGGGTTATCTGTTAGTCCCAAAAATATTTTCCCATCCAATATTCAAGGTTTACCGACATGGTATGAAGTTCGAGTCAACGACAAAGGGTATATAGGGCGTCGCGGCGGCATCGATATTATGGTGTGTGTGAATCCGCAAAGTATGGCCAGGGATATTCAGGAAGTGTCTACGGGTGGCTATTTTGTCTATGATAATACCAAACCTCTCGATTTAAGGTTGTTGCGTAGTGATATTACGTTTATCGGTTTGCCGCTGACACGCATTTGTCTCGAAGAGTACAGCGATGACCGCCAGCGTCAATTGTTTAAGAACGTTATCTATGTTGGTGCGTTAGCGGCGCTTATTAATATTGAATTCGACGTATTGACGGGCTTGATTGCCGATCAATTTGAAGGCAAGGAAAAGCTGATTGCATCGAATGTTCATGCAATGGAGTTGGGTTTTCAGTATGCGCAAAAACATGTCCAGTGCCCATTAAGTATCTCATTGCAGCGGCGTAACAATTTGGGTGATAAGATTTTAATGGATGGCAATACGGCGTGCGGCCTCGGTGCTGTATATGGCGGCGCAACGATGGCAGGCTGGTATCCGATCACGCCGTCGACGTCTGTGATCGAAGGGTATGAGAAATATTGCAAACGATTACGAATTGATCCTGGTACGGGAAAGAAAAATTACGCAATCATTCAGGCAGAAGATGAGTTGGCAGCAATCGGTATGGTTATCGGTG
>CAYNZI010000568.1:0-2480 GCA_964401565.1 uncultured Spongiibacteraceae bacterium | reverse complement strand
GCCGATCAACGCGCCGCCAGCAACGGCCTTAACACCAACAAGCTGTACTAGGCCATCGGCAAAATCTAATACTTGAAGTGCGCCTGGAAACTCTATCAGCCGAGCAATGTGATTTTTAACAATGCCTTCAGGAGAGATAACAACATCTATGTGAATGCCCGACTCGCGAGCAAATAAATCAGGGTTGTTAAGGTATTCTTTCGCCCTGATGCGCGCTATTTTGGTCGGTGTGGAAAAAAAGGTATCGGCCACTTGGCAGGCTACCATATTTACTTCGTCGTTATCGGTAACGGCCAACAACAAGGATGCGTCTTCGGCACCAGCAGCACGCAGCACAGAGGGATGAGCTGCATTGCCCTGAACAGTGCGAATGTCGAGTCTGTTCTGTAAGCGTTGCAGTGGCTTATTGTCAATATCAACAAGGGTGACATCGTTTTCCTCGCCAACGAGCACCTCGGCAATAGAGCTACCAACCTGACTTGCACCTAGAATTAAAATTTTCATTTAGTTGGACTTAGCATCGCGTGCGGTAATGTTTAGGCTTTTAAGTTTTCGATATAAATGGGTCCGCTCTAGGCCAACCAGTTTTGCAAGCGCGCTGACGTTGCCTTCGACTTTGTTTAAGTGATAATTCAGATACGCGGTTTCAAATTGTTCTTTTGCTTGGCGCATGTCGCCTTCAAAATATTCCGGCAGTGGCTTATTTCGCTTATGCATATCAACATCACCACCGAGTGCTGCGGCGACGTGTTCAGGCTCAATTTTTTGGCCAGAATTCAATACGATAAGCCGTTGAATAACATTTTGCAGTTGGCGAACATTGCCAGGCCAATCGTAGTCTCGCAATGCTTTTAGAGCGTCTGAACTTAATGAAGGGGTGTCGAGTTGGTTCTTGCTGGCAGTGTCTTCAATAAATAAATCGACAAGTTCGGGTAAGTCTTTGCGCCGCTCGCGTAAAGAAGGCACAACGATCGGGATAACGTTTAAGCGATAATATAAATCCTCGTTAAACAGTCCTTGGTTCACCGCTTCTTGAGGGTTGCCGCTGGTGGTTACGATAACACGGACATCAAGCTCAATATACTCAGTGCCGCCGAGCCGAAGAAACTGCCGTTCTTGTAATGCGCTAAGGAGCTTATTTTGTGTCTCAAGCTTGAGGCCTAAAATTTCATTGATAAACAATGTTCCTCTTTTGGCTTTTTCAAAACTGCCGCGCAAAATTTTGCCATCAACTTCAGAGCCAAACAACGATTGTGAAACGCTTTCGCTGGGCATAGAAGCAAGGTTGAGTTCGACGAACTCAGCATCATGACGAGGGCTATTTTCATGAATTTTGCGTGCCACTAAGTGCTTACCAGTACCGGATTCGCCAGTAATAAAAACCCAGCTATCAGTAGGTCCTAATAGTCTCACGTGGCGCATCAACTCACGGCTTGAATCGCTGTTTGAAATCATTGGAGAATTGTGTTGCAAGCGTGATTTCAGACGTTTATTTTCTTGGCGTAGCGAAGCGTTTTCTAAGCCACGCTCGACGCATAACAACAGCTTGCCAGTCGACAAGGGTTTTTCAAGAAAGTCATAAGCGCCTAATTTAACTGCCTCTACTGCGTTCTCTACTGTGCCGTGCCCTGAGATCATGATAACGGGTGTTTCACTTAACAGACCGTCTTCTACCCATTTTTTTAATAGTGATATCCCGTCTTCGTCTGGCATCCAAATATCCAGTAAGACCAGATTGGGTTGGGCTTTGAGGAATTGCGAACGCGCCTGCTTGGCATTTTCAGCTACTGCAACTTCGTAACCTTCATCCTGCATGATGTCTTGCAAGATACTGCGAATATCGGGTTCGTCGTCTACAATTAATATGAGAGGTTTTGTCACGCAGACTGGCCTATTTATGGGTGATAATTATCGGAGTATTCAGTTTGAACTTGAATGTAATGTATTTTGCGGTCGATTACCACGGTATGTTTGCATTGCATTCAACGGAAGCCGCAGATGCATTGATGTACCGCCGATCTGGCTGTCGCTTACCCAGACGGATCCGCTGTGCTCTTCGACTATGCGTTTTACGATTGCCAGCCCAAGTCCAGAGCCTTTTGCCTTACTACTAACATAGGGATCAAATATGGAACCACGAATTTCTTCGGGAATGCCCGAACCGTTATCAGAAATGACAATATCAATATAATAGCCGATGGCTTTGTCGCTGGTTTGGCTAGAAATTGTTAATTTGCCAGTTTCTTGGCCCTCGATCGCATGGCAGGCATTGATGATTAAATTATTAAACACTTGGCGTAGTGCGGACGAATTGGCTTTAATTTTTGGTAACTCAGAGTCAAGGCTCAGTTGAACATTAATAGTGCTTAGGCTGGATGTGTGCAGCTCAACAACATCACGAATGAGTTGATTTAGATCCATTATTTGCAATGTGGCGCGCACAGGCTGTGCGTAACTTGAGAAAGCGTTCACCATTTCTT
>CAYNZI010000567.1:0-2485 GCA_964401565.1 uncultured Spongiibacteraceae bacterium | reverse complement strand
AGTGTTTGCGTGGAAATTCTGCGATCACTTGGCTAAGTCTGGATTTTGGTCGGTTTTTGGTTGCTTGCATAATAGCTATCGTAAATATAATCAGTCGTTTAACGATTAATAGTATAACAAAAAGTAGTTCAAACCCCACTATTCACAAGGGGAAATGAGCGCTGATGAGAACCCCTTCTCTTCCTCGTAACTTGCAATTGGAGCGGGTTGAGGTATCGTGCGCGATCTTTGCAGTCGCATATTGAGGGTTTTCCCCACAATAATCAATTAGAGACAGCTGCTTAAGCTATAGCATAGATCAATGATTACTACGTTTAGTCGAGGCAAGGATAGAATATGTCAATTGATGGAAAAGCATTATTAGATGATTTGCGTGCCAGAGGGCTCATCGCTCAGGCCACAGCTGACCAGGAGCTGGAAGATCACCTGACCGGAGTCTGCCGCACGCTTTATTGTGGTTTTGACCCAACGGCAGACAGCCTTCATATAGGTAGTCTGGTTCCTTTATTGACCTTGCGTCGATTTCAACAGGCAGGGCATAAGCCCCTGGCTTTGGTTGGGGGTGCGACGGGTTTGATTGGTGACCCTTCTTTTAAAGCAGAAGAGCGCAAATTGAATACGCCAGATGTTGTCGGCGGTTGGGTCGAAAAGCTGAAAGCTCAAGTGGGCCGTTATATCGATTTTGATTGCGGAGAAAGTTCTGCTGAAGTTGTCAATAACCTCGACTGGGTTGGCGAAATGGATGTGCTGAGTTTTCTGCGGGATATAGGGAAGCATTTCCCGGTTAATCAGATGATAAAGAAGGAGTCGGTCAAGCAGCGCATCGATCGCGACGGGGACGGTATTTCCTATACCGAATTTAGTTACATGGTTCTGCAGTCGCTGGATTTTTCTGAACTCTTTCGCAACAACAATTGTACCTTGCAGATTGGCGGGTCCGATCAGTGGGGGAATATCACCGGGGGCGTTGAGTTATCACGCCGCCGGTTCGGTGGGCAGGTATACGGATTAACGTTGCCATTAGTGACTAAAGCCGATGGCACAAAATTCGGGAAATCAGAGACGGGTACTATATGGCTGGACCCTGCGAAGACATCTCCTTATGCATTCTATCAGTTTTGGCTAAATGCGGCGGATGCGGATGTGTATCAGTTTTTGCGCTATTTCACCTTTTTATCCGTTGATCAGATTGCTTCCATAGAAGACGAGGATGCCAGGACTGAAGGTAGGCCTAGTGGTCAGGGTGTCCTTGCCGAAGAAGTAACTCGGCTGGTGCATGGTGATGCGGGTTTGTCGGCCGCTCGACGTATTTCAGAATCACTGTTTAGTGGTGACCTCGGCGAAATGTCAGAGGCCGACTTCGAGCAGTTGCGACTGGATGGCTTGCCGTCCACCCGCTTGGACCGATCGGGCTTTGGCGATTTGTCCCTGACACAGATTTTGACTGACAGCGGAATGGCGACTTCAGGTAAGCAGGTTAAAGATGCTTTGGGCCGAAAATCCGTGCTAATTAACGGTACGGCGGTGGGTAGTGACGACAATATGAATGTCGAAGCGTGTTTCCCTGCATCGCGTGCGATGTACAATACCTACTACCTAATTAAGCTGGGCAAGAAGAAGTATCATTTATTCGAGGTTAGCTAGCGGTTTTGTATGAAAAATGTGCTGCAAGCGCTTGTTTTTTAGGCGATTTCCGTGAAAGTACAAATCATTTAGCAGTTAGTGAAAATAGCCGTTGACAGTGGCGCGCTTATCCCTATAATGCGCCGCTCTCTCGTCGGGTAAGGCCCTGATTTGAGAGCGGCAAGAAGAAAGCGTTTGGTCATTAAGTTCTCGGAATTTAATTGAAAAAAACAGTTGCCACGGCGAGTTAACTCTGTATAATTCGCCTCCCTGATCGAGACAAGCCTGGTGCGAGTCGCGGTCAGAAAAACCTCTAGGTCCTAGCGACCGAGGTAGCTCTTTAACAGATTGGATCAAGTAATTCGTGTGGGCGCTTATGAGATTGATAATGGTGTAAAGCTATTATCAGGAACTAAGTGACTACTCGAATCATGCAAATGATAAAAGATAGAAAACTAATTCCTGAGCCGAGATTTTGGATGGTAAAGCGAGGTAATCGCGTAATCGTCCCCTCTTGTAATCCCCTGTCGGGAGTTACAGAGGTAAAAGATTAAACTGAAGAGTTTGATCATGGCTCAGATTGAACGCTGGCGGCAGGCCTTACACATGCAAGTCGAACGTGAAAGCTCTTCGGAGTGAGTAGAGTGGCGGACGGGTGAGTAACGCGTAGGAATCTACCTAGTAGTGGGGGACAACATGGTGAAAACCATGCTAATACCGCATACGCCCTAAGGGGGAAAGCGGGGGATCTTCGGACCTCGCGCTATTGGATGAGCCTGCGTAAGATTAGCTAGTTGGTAGGGTAAAGGCCTACCAAGGCGACGATCTTTAGCTGGTCTGAGAGGATGATCAGCCACACTGG
>CAYNZI010000566.1:0-2490 GCA_964401565.1 uncultured Spongiibacteraceae bacterium | reverse complement strand
GTGATATTCTGCCGCGATCCCTGGACCATCATCGGTCACACAAAATTCTGTGTACTTGGGGTTATCGGTTTTTACGCTTACGCTTACGTTAGCGGACTCAGGTTGATCATGGTATTTAATAGCATTGGATAATAAGTTAGAAAAAACCTGTAATAATGGTATCCGTGCGGCTTTAATTGTAGGCATGTTTTCGTCTATTGTAATTTTAAACCCCTTAGGCACTGCCAATCCTGCAATAACTTCTTCAATAAGTTCTTTTACATCAACCTCTTCCAAATCGTCATCAATCCGACCAACTCGCGAGTACTGTAGAATACCGTGAATTAAATTCCCCATTCGAGCAACGCGGGATCGAAGTAACGTCATTTGCTGGCGAGTATCATCTGTCAGTACTTCTTGTAGATCTTCTTCAATCCATTCAGACAGGTTGGCAATAGCACGTAGAGGAGCTTTGAGATCATGGGATACGACATAAGCAAATTGGTTCAGTTCGTGATTGGTTCGTTCCAAAGCTTCGGCCTTGTCTGCTAGCTCGGCGGTACGCCGCTTAACCCGTTTTCGTAATTCAGCAGAGTTGTGTCTCAATTTATAAGTCACATATCCGATTCCAATAATGCCGATTAGGGCGATGGTACTAAAGATGATGATAGTTCCATTTAGCTTGGTTCGGGTCTCCATCATTACCTGTTGCAACGGAATATCAACTACCAGAACGCCTCTTAAGTCGCCTACTTTCCAATCATTTTTAGGTGTGTCTGGATGATTATTATGACACTGAATACAGGCAGGTCGCATAACATCTGCAGTTGCATAGCGTAAAAATTTTTGTCCTTCTAGTTCTGTAAAACGATAAAAAGGCTCATTCGGATTGTTACCGAGAAACTGCCATGCCTGTTGCGTAAACTCATCATTTAAACCACTGTCCTTCATTCGCCAAGGAAATGGATAAGGGCTATAAAGCATTATTTTGCTTCCTGATGTTTGCTTTCCCAATCTTTTTCCCAGCAGAAGGGATAATGTTGCAGGGAGTGGGATAGCATTGTCTTTTATCGCATAGTCATGGGTAACTTCCAAGCCTTGACTTCTGGCGGTATCGACTACTTCGGAAGTATAAAGTGAGCGAAATTCAGTTAATACATCTGACAGCAAATGGGCATTGTTGATAGAGGTAGATTCGATTAAGCGTGACTGCAAGCTAGATACATGCCATATAGCACTAATTGTGGCAATAATGAAAAGCACTGTCAGTATTAAGATGAACTGCCAATTTTTAAGTGGTTTTGTTAGTGGTTTAGGTATCCTATGGCTCCTCATTTACCTCTCCTTAAGCTCCGTTGTTGTTAATGACAAGTCCATTTTGTTATCTGTAGCTTGAACTTCATCCAAATGATTAACGACTGTAAACCGGAAAGTCGTATCGTCTCCATTTTCTGAGGTTAACCAGATTTTTCCGCCTAACAGGCGGATAATTTTTTTTACAATACTCAGTCCTATTCCTGTGGTTTCGACCTTATCCCGCGGATTTAGGGTTTGAAATATTTGGAAAACCTTTTCCCTGTATTCGGGAGCAATACCCAGTCCATCGTCGCTCACTGAGAACTCTAGCGTTTCTTGCTCTGTTTGCTTTGCCGTCAAAATTATCTGTCCACTTTCAGGGTGTGGATGAAAACGTATGGCATTTTCAAGTAAATTTGTAAAAACCTGAGCTAGCAGTAAACGATGCGTATGAGCCGTTGGCATATCATTTGGTATATTAATTTTGAAGCCAGCTGGAACCTCCAACTTATCAATTATGTCCGAGAGCATTTGAGCAACATCGATGACTTCAAAATCCGTCACCACACTACCTATTCGCGTATAGCGTAAGAAACCATTGATGAGATTTTCCATACGCCGTACTCGTGTACGTAGCAACGTCATTTGATTAGTGGTTTTTACCTCCATAATGCCTTCCAGATCTTCTTCAATCCATTGTGAAAGATTGGCGATTGCGCGTAGCGGCGCTTTCAAATCATGAGAAGCAATATAGGCGAACTGTTCTAACTCTTTGTTACTTTGTTTCAAAAATTCGGCATTAGCCTGGAGCGTCACATTCATATGTTCCATAACATCAAAAGCTTGTTTTTGGGTAGAGATATCCGTATGTGAACCCGCCATACGAACTAATTGATCATTTTCATCTCGTAAGGCGATCCCTCGACAGCGAATCCACGTATAACTGCTGTGCTTGTTTTTAAGCCGATACTCAATATCGAAGGACTGGGATTCTCCTGCCATCCAACTAGTGATTGCTGATCCAAGGTCATCTGGATGGATTAGGTTCTTTAAAGCTGGAAAGCTATTTTCAATATCATCCTCATTGTAACCAAGCATGCTTTTCCAGCGTGGAGAAAAATAAATTTTATCGGTGGCGAGATCCCAATCCCAGATACCGTCTCCTGTCCCCGCAACAATAAGTTCAAAACGTTGTTCTTTTGCTATTAGCTCTGC
>CAYNZI010000565.1:0-2492 GCA_964401565.1 uncultured Spongiibacteraceae bacterium | reverse complement strand
GTGCGGTGGCGGCGTTAAAGGCCCACCTGTGGCCGGGTAATGTTAGGGAGTTAGACAACGTGATGCAACGGGCCCTCATCATGCAGCCCGGTAATGTTGTTTCCGATTTTCACCTTCGACTGGACCCCTTTAGTACCAGTATAGCTAGCGTAGCTTTGCCAGCAGTACCGGTAGAAAATCCCGTGTTGCTTGGTTGTGATTAGGACAGTGAGCTGGTAAATGTGTTAGGTGGTGATTTACAGCGTAGGGAGTTTGAAATTATTGCCGATACGCTGAAAATGGAAGGCGGCTCCCGCAAGAACGCCGCAGAAAAACTGGGTATCAGTCCTCGTACACTTAGGTACAAGCTGGCGCGTATGCGGGATATGGGTATGAATGTGGAAAGTGTTTTACAGCGTGCCTGAATGCGCGGCGGCAACTAGGCGGCGAGGTATGCGCTAATCCAGCGAGAAAAATCTTCGGCCTGACACTGTTTACGATGACAAAAATTTGCTTCCCAAATCTGGCTTAGTCCGTCTACGTCATCGGCTTCAGGCAGTTGAAGGTCAGACTGCAGATAAATGATCCATGCAATAGCGGTACTGTAAGCGAGGTTGGTCTTAAGCTCCTGAACGGGTTTTCTTAAGAATTGATGCTGACTTGCGAGCCCGCGTACTTTGCTTGCAAGTTCGGGTCGAAACGCCAGATAGTTATCCCAGGCCTGTCGGTGTTCCTTCGGTGTAATCTGGAAAATACCAATCCCGTCGTGTTGTTCACTGAATGGATCAAAATTTGATTCCTGAGCAGCCGTTCCTAATAGCAGTTTTTCTGCGGCCCCCGATTGAACACCCAGATAGTCAAGCGTTGGTTTGATAACGTGGGTTGATAAGTCTGCTGGGTTAATACTCATTCGTTAACTTCAACCTTTACTTGGCTCAGTGCTGCCCGGCAGATTCTAAGTGATGGGATATTGTTTTTTGTTACTCTGTATTTAGTTGTTATTTTGATCAATTGCCAGTTTTTTTTGGACTTTTAATCAATTGGTAGAACTATTTCACGTTATTCGTTGGTTTTTAGGTTAACTCGCTGATTAGTTTGGAATAATTAGTACGTTTTCGGGGGAAATGTGAAACATCACCGTTTTCTTCTATTGGTGTGGTCGACGTGTCGTGGTACAACGTACATTCGTTATATGTTGTGTAATATCCGAGTTAGGAAAAGAGATTATGATGGTCTACACAGACTACCCAATGCTCGTGTTAATCATTGCGCTGCCCTTGTCGCTTTTACTGATGTATCTAATCAGGTCTCATGCCCATGATTTGATATTAAAAAGCGTCAGGCTGCTTTACAGTCAATCGCGGCTATTGTCCCGGGCTTGTTTACGCTCGGCGCAACGTATCCGTTTGCGTAATCACGAATTGACCAAAACGTTGGTTGAGGCATTAATGGAGCGTCAGCTCGAGCGCCGTTTTATGCGAATTGAAAAGCTGGTGGAGCGGGATCTGGCCAATTACCAAAAGTTATCTGCATCCATCAATCGCCAATTGGTGGTCATCGACGAAGATTATATCGATAGCGCAAAAGTGCCGGAAGTTTCTCCGGAATGGGTTTCTGCGGTAGATGCTATTGCGAGATTGCAAAGCGATGAGCGCAACACTGAAGTTGTTGGAAAGATACTCGAGGATATGCACCAAACTGTTCAGAATCATCACCGTGATGCACTTAGAGAGCATCGGTGGACAGTTTCGTCGCGTCATAAGGTGTTAACTCGATTACGTCCTCACTGGCGTAAATTAAGCAAGATGTTGCATCACATTGACAATAATATAGAGGTGTTACGCCTGCGCTTACGTCAGGTCGATCAGCATATGAGCCAGTTCGAAATGTTGACTGCTGGGTCAGGGCAGGGGGTTATGTCGTCAATGCTAATGCGATTTGTATCCTCTTTGTGTTTTGTTCTCGTTGGTGTGGGTGCCGCAGCGATTAACTGGCAGTTATTGACCCAGCCGGCGCAATCTATGATGCTGTCTCCAGCGATGGTTGGCGGTGCCTCGCTCGCCCAAATAGTGGTTGGATTACACATCGCAACAACGCTGATCGCCGCGACAATGGTGTCTGAGGGTTTGCGCATTACGCATCTATTTCCTTTGGTCTCGGCAATGACACGCCGTGGTCGCCAGGCAATGATACTGACGGGTGCGGGTTTGTTATTCGCACTGACTACGATAGAAGCATTAGCCCTGCTGGGCTCTCCCATGGTGATGGCTTCTACGCCGGTATCTGGGGTTTCAACCGGCTTACTAATGGCTATTGGTGTTGTGATGCCACTGGTTCTTGCGCTGGTCATCATTCCGTTGGAATATATGCTGCATACGGTGCGACCGGTGATGGGTAGTCTGTTGCAGATTCTAATGCATGTTAGTGCATTATTGTTTCGTCTGGCGGCATCGCTGCTGCTGCATGCGGGACGGCTGCTTGTTAGTTGCTATGATTTGTTGATTTTTGTTCCG
>CAYNZI010000564.1:785-2492 GCA_964401565.1 uncultured Spongiibacteraceae bacterium | reverse complement strand
CTGAGAGTGGTTGTCAGATCGTTCCAGGCGAGTAACCGTTGCATTTGTCCAAGTGCCCTGCAGGTCGGGATCTCCCCACGCATGCCTTGAGGGCTCCCATGGCTCTGATGCGGCAGTGCCCGTCAGCGATAATAGAAATAGCAATGTGGTTATTTTTAGCATTCGTTTCTCAATTACAGAATGGACATGTAGTTAGGGTGTCGATTGCGATATTTTAGAATATGAAGTAGTCTCCGCGCCAAGCTTTTTAGAGGTAGAGGGGGAAAAATGTCTAATCTCGAACAATTCCGCGTCGAAACTCGTGCTTGGTTGGAAGAAAACTGTCCTGAATCTATGCGCAAACCTATGGTGGATGAATCTGACAGTGTTGGAGGAGGGCGTAACCCTACCTTTAAACACCCTGATCAAAAATTATGGATGGATCGTATGGCCTCTAAAGGCTGGACGGTACCCACGTGGCCTACACAGTATGGTGGTGGTGGTCTTGACCGGGATGAAGCAAAAATTCTACGGGAAGAAATGACCCGATTACAGTGCCGCACTCCTCTGCAGGGTATGGGTATATCTATGCTTGGGCCAGCGTTGCTTGAGTATGGCAGCGAAGCACAAAAAAGCGAGCATATGCCGAAGATCGCCAGTGGTGATATCTGGTGGTGCCAGGGTTATAGCGAGCCGGGAGCCGGTTCCGATCTGGCCAGTTTACAGACTAAAGCTGAAGACATGGGCGACCATTTTCTGGTGAATGGCTCCAAAATATGGACATCTGGCGCGGATAAGGCCGATTGGATTTTTTGCCTGGTTCGCACTGACAATAGCGGTAGTAAGCACCACGGCATCAGCTTTTTGTTGTTCGATATGGCCACTCCAGGCGTGACCGTTAAGCCCATCCTGTTGATTAGTGGCCGGTCACCTTTTTGTGAAACATTTTTCGACGACGTTAAAGTACCCAAAGATAATTTGATGGGAGAGCGTGACAAGGGCTGGACTATCGCTAAATACTTGTTAACTCACGAACGTGAAATGATCAGTGGTTTTGGTCGTGGTGCAAAGAAAAAAGTCTGTGAAACGGCTGTCGATGCGATAGGCCTAGAGAACGGTCGGTTGGCAGATACAGTTTTGCGTACTGATATTGCCAAGCTGGAATTGAATATTTTGGCGTTCGCAAAAACAATGGAGCGCGTTGGCGACGAAACCAAATCGGGCAAAGGCCTTGGCGCAGCGTCATCTATTTTCAAATACTACGGCACCGAGCTGAACAAGGCTCGCTGCGAGCTGATGATGGATATTCAGGGCGAAGAAGCCCTCGGCTGGGAAGGTGATAGTTACAGTGATGGTCTTATGCCTAGAACATGGCTGCGCAGTAAAGGAAACTCCATCGAGGGTGGAACGACTGAAGTGCAGCTGAATATCATTTCCAAGCGCGTATTGGGTTTGAAATAAGGTTCATATTACCGAGCGCGCCTACGAATTAAGTGTGTGTAGATAGCGTGAAAACTGCACATTGAAATGTGTTAGTGAGTCGAACAGATTGAGGATGGGGTAAGACAATGCCACTAGTATTAAACGAAGAACAATCGATGTTAAAAGATGCCGCTGCTGGTTTCCTTGCGGAAAAAGCACCGGTTTCAGCGTTGCGAGCGTTGCGTGACGAGCGCAATGCCGATGGCTTTTCCCGCGAGCTTTGGCAGGAAATGGTTGAAATGGGTT
>CAYNZI010000564.1:0-775 GCA_964401565.1 uncultured Spongiibacteraceae bacterium | reverse complement strand
GGGCCGGAATTGCAATACCGGAAGCTTATGGTGGCCTCGATTACGGCTACGTAGGTTTGGGTTTAGTTCTGGAAGAAATGGGTCGTCAGCTGACTGTTTCTCCGATCCAGTCTTCGGTATTGGTGGGCGCGACACTGGTCAATTTGGCCGGCACCGATGCGCAAAAGCAGGCGATTCTACCGGCAATAGCGGAAGGAAAGCTGCTGGTTTCACTGGCCCTGCAAGAAGGACGACACCACCGCCCGGCACAAACCGCCTTGGTTGCAACAGCTAGCGGTGATGGCTTCAGCCTAAGTGGCGAGAAAGTGATGGTATTGGATGCGCATGTGGCCGACAAAATTATCGTAGCGGCACGAACGTCAGGTGTGGCCGGCGACATTAACGGTATCAGTTTATTTTTAGTGGATGGTAATGCGCAGGGCTTGAGTTGTGAGCGAGTCATCATGGTCGATAGTCGCAATGCGGGTAAAGTTACGCTGAATAATGTTGCCGTGAGTAAAGACGATTTGATCGGCGAATTGGATGACGGTATGCCCGTGCTGGAAAAGGCACTTAGCATTGCGAATATCGGCCTGTCGGCAGAGTTGCTGGGGTTATGTTTGCAATCGTTTGAAACGACCATTGAATACCTGAAGCAGCGCAAGCAGTTTGAAGCATTGATTGGTAGTTTTCAGGGGCTTCAGCACCGTGCTGCGGATATGTTTGCCGAGCTGGAACTGGGTAAGTCAATGGTTCTGGCTTCTTTGCAAGCGATTGATAACGATGCTGATGACTT
>CAYNZI010000563.1:0-2495 GCA_964401565.1 uncultured Spongiibacteraceae bacterium | reverse complement strand
CAGCGTGCCCGTCACGACAAAGACTCAGCTCATCAATTGGCAATGCGCTATCAATCACTGCGGGCGCAGCTGGATTCAATGAACCAGAATATTGAGCGCACTCGCAGCCAGGTGCAACAATTTGAGCAG
Source organism: uncultured Spongiibacteraceae bacterium (assembly GCA_964401565.1). Lineage (GTDB taxonomy): Bacteria > Pseudomonadota > Gammaproteobacteria > Pseudomonadales > Dasaniaceae > Oceanicoccus. The sequence continues at coordinate 2,366 of CAYNZI010000563.1, read as the reverse complement.
CGTCGCAGTAGTCTGCAAGAGGGCATCAGCGGTGCCGATGAGCCGGTAGAAGAAATGAAGCTGGAACTTGAGGCGCAGTTGGAAGCGCGCTTGCAAGTAGAGGAAGAATTGTCTGAAGCGCGTAGACTGGTTGATGACGTAGAGCACAAGCTGAGGGAGCTGGAAGGGCGTCGAGGCAGTGTTGAATTGCGGTCACAAGCTGTGCGTAGTGAGTTGGAGAAAAGTCGTGTTGAAATTCAGGGTTTACAGGTGCAAAGACGCACGCTCGAAGAGCAGCTCATTGAAGCTCAATACGACGTAGAAACTGTTCTCAATAATCTGTCTGACGATGCTGATGAAAAAGTGTGGTTAGACAATTTAGAGAGCATTGGCCGTCGTGTCGCTAGATTGGGGCCTATTAATCTGGCCGCTATTGACGAATACAAATCCCAGTCAGAAAGAAAGACCTATTTGGATGCGCAAAATGATGATCTGGAAGAGGCTTTGCGAACTCTGGAAAATGCGATACATAAAATTGATAAAGAAACCCGACAGCGTTTTAAAGACACCTTCGATCAAGTGAATGCGAGCCTGCAAGAACTGTTTCCGAAAGTGTTTGGCGGCGGCACCGCGTACCTAGAAATGACAGGCGATGATTTGTTAAACACCGGTATAGCGATTATGGCTAGGCCTCCCGGTAAGCGAAACAGTACTATTCACCTGTTGTCAGGTGGAGAGAAGGCACTGACTGCAATTGCGCTGGTATTTTCCATTTTCCGTCTTAATCCCGCGCCATTTTGTATGCTGGATGAAGTTGATGCACCACTTGATGATGCCAACGTGGGACGCTATGCCCGCCTGGTCAAAGAAATGTCCCAGCAAGTACAGTTTATTTATATCACACACAACAAAATTGCAATGGAAATGGCCGACCAATTACTGGGGGTTACCATGCATGAGCCGGGTGTGTCGCGATTGGTTACTGTGGACGTTGATGAGGCAGCTGAGTTAGCTGCCGTCTAATCGAATACGAAGCAGGGTAGATCTTGAGCGGTCTTTAGTGTTCAATAATGACTGTTCGTTATCACATATACTCATTTGAGGCTAAAGGTTAACTAAATACGATGGAACTCGGTTTTCGTGACTGGATGATTATTGTTGGCGTACTGCTTATTGTAGCGGTATTGGTCGACGGTTACCGGCGTATGCGCAATGAGCGTCGCGGTAATATAAGAATGTCCTTGAATAGACAGTTTTTGAATTCATCGACGGCCAACGATAATAGCCCCAGCGAATTGCCAAATGGAGGGGCGCGGCAGGTAGGTCGTTTAGAACCTCTCGAAATGGATTGTGATAGCGTGCCACCGCTCGGTGATGGCGAGCTGGGAGGCAATGAATTAGATCTCGATCAATCCGTTCCGTTGCTGATGGAATCGGTCGAACAGCAAGCACTGAATTTGGACGTGGTAATCTCGATCGATCCAGAGGAAGAGATTGGCGATGATCATTTTGAGCTGGAGCCTCCTCCGTCCCCTCGACAGAGCGCGACTATTGATTTGGAGATGAGTGCGGGTGCGGACGTTGATATGGCAGAATCATTTCAGTCCAGTTCGGCTGAAGCTGTTGAGCCACAGGTTGTCATTGCCATTAATGTCGTCGCTAAGGATGCCCCTTTTAAGGGCCCTGATTTGCTCCATATTTTGCTGGCTTGTGATTTGCGCTTCGGCGATATGAATATTTTCCATCGTCATGAGCAAGCTAACGGTAAAGGTGCCGTGCAATTCAGTATGGCTGATAGTGTTGAACCGGGTTATTTTGATCTGGACAGCATCGATGACTTCACCACCCCGGGCGTGTGTTTTTTTATGAGCGCTCCAGGCCCCTCTGAGGCCATAAAGGCATTTGAATACATGGTTGAGACAGCGCAGTGTTTGGTGACGAATCTTGGCGGCGAAATGCTGGACGAGTCGCGCAGTGCAATGACCAATCAAACACTGGAGCATTGCCGTCAGCAATTGCTAGACTTCGAACGCCGTCAACTTACCCAGCAAGCCTGATCTATTTTTCCGGCCTTACTTACGCATAATGATCTAATGGTAGAAATCACCAATCCCGAGCGGCAACTAGAAGAGCTGCGAACCACTGTCAATTTACATAACTATCGCTATCACGCTTTGGATGAACCGACTATACCCGATGCGGAGTACGATAGGTTAATTCGGCAGCTACAGGCGTTAGAGGCAGAGTATCCCCAATTCATTACTGTTGATTCTCCTACCCAGCGTGTGGGTGCAAAACCGTTGGCAGGGTTTAATCAAGTCCAGCACGAAGCGCCGATGCTGTCTCTGGATAATGCTTTTAATGCGGAGGACATGCAGAAATTTGTC
>CAYNZI010000562.1:0-2496 GCA_964401565.1 uncultured Spongiibacteraceae bacterium | reverse complement strand
AGCCGGAATTACGCCAGCAATACGCCGATCTATTCACAGACAGTTAACCGGTGATTACGACTGCCTGGCAATCGATAAATTACCTCGAATGACTTCGTCTGAGAACATCTAACTGTTACAATCGCCCGGAATCTGCACATCCGCCCTTAGCTCAGCTGGATAGAGCGGTCCCCTCCTAAGGGACAGGCCAGTGGTTCGAATCCACTAGGGCGGACCATATAAACAAAAAGGCTCACCTGTTAGTTTAGGTAGGCCTTTTTATTCATATAATCGGGCCTATTGGCTTGGAGGCAAAACGTTCCGCAATATCCAGCCTTGAGGCTGGAGACGAAGAATCAGCAAGAGAATGTCGTACCCTATGCATGTCAACCTGCTCATGCTTTTATGGCAATGTTAACCACACCCCGCCCTATATCGGCAGCCGGGACAGCACAACACAGCAACACCTCGCCTTCATTGAGCGGCGACGATGGCTCAGTGAGATAGCTCACAGCACCTGAAACCAAATCGGTTTTACAGGCCCCGCACTGGCCACTTCGACAACCAAACTCCGGGGTTAAGCCATGGGCTTCGGCAAAATCCAGCAAACTGCCATCCTGCTCAGACCAGGCTTGCTCAATCCCAGAATCGGTAAACTCCACGATTGCTTCGCTGGCCTGTGCTACGAATTCAAATTTTTTGCTTGATTGATCAGCGTCGCGCTGCAATGACGCCGGGCCAAATTCTTCAGCGAAAACACGGGCATCATTAACACCCAACTCCCTGAGTAGGTCGTACATTGATTGCATAAAAGACGCCGGCCCACAGAGATAAAAATCATAATCATCCAAGGGTAAGACCGCTTGTAACAGCGGTGCGGATATACGCCCGTGATGATGGTAATCCAGACCGGGCTTCATGCTCTCATCAATTTGACTCAGAGCCCAGAAGCTACGGATGTTACCGGCGGATTGCCGCTCGATATCCTGAAGCTCCTTAAAAAATGCCCGCTGGTCGTTATTCGTAGCGGCACAGATCAAAGTGGTTGGTCTAATCGCCCTGGTACGCACGCTTTCTAACAGGGCATGTCGTGCCATTGATACCATCGGTGTAATACCCACACCCCCGGCCAATAACACCGCCGGGCGCTGCTCCGACGCATCGAATGTAAACGCGCCACAGGGTGCTTTTGCATAGACTGTGTCGCCGATAGTTAGCTGACTATGGATAAAATTTGAGAATAGCCCATCGGGAACACCGCTATGCGATGATACTTCGCGCTTAACACTGATACGCAGCGCGAGGTCGGCGGGTGCACTGGATACCGTGTAGGTTCTGATGGTGTCCTTACCATCAATGGGTAGTTTAACCGTTATAAACTGACCGGGGTTAAAGCTCGGCACAGCGTGACCTTCAGGTTGTAAGTAGAATGATTTAACAACACGGCTTTCTTCAACAATATCTTTTACCACATAGGGCAGCCACTGCTCGCGCTGCACGTCAGCCTGTCTTTTTCTTTCTGCCTCAGCCCAGGTACCCGTGAGTAACGTATTTTGAGAATATTCATCCATCTTCCAGCGCAGCGGCAAACCATGCTCAATCCATCGTCCATGGTCGACATGAAATCTCCAAAGTCGCTCTGCACCGTCGAAATATTCCGTGTCGGGGGAGTCCCACAAAATCTCTACAGTTCCGGTGAGCGTTAAAAGATGGCCGCGCTCAAAATCCAGAAATAACAAGCCCGCCTTGGCGTTCTCGGCAAAATTACCAAAGGTATTGAAATGATTATTGCCAAGGTAGTCAGGGATCGTCAGGGTGCTATCGTTATCAACACGAATAAAACCTGGGCGGCCACCACGGTGCGAAACATCAGCACCTTCGCTGGCCTCACCGCTGTTATTATTCACATAGCTGGCAACAAAGAAAGTATCGCTATTGGCTATCAATGATTGCGCCCGTTGATCAAGTTTCTGCAACTCCTTCACGGTTGGTATTGAACGTTGCTCGTCGTCTACCTGCTCAAGCTCACGGGTCTGGATATACTGCGGACAGTTACCGAAGGATTGATCAATCCGCAAACTAATCTGCCCCTCAGTAGATTCGATAATACGCGCAGCAAGCCGGTTGCGACGACGGGTGGCCAATTCTATGCCCAGCAAACCCAGGCGCGTACCCGGAATTAACGTATCGCCAAGAGGGTCACCCGCAACGGGTTGAGCATTAAGAGAGAGGATTTTATTATCGGGCGAGTGAATAAAACCCGGCTCACCAAACAGTATTGATGCCCATGGCCTTCCTTGTGGATCGGCATGACCGACAAAAATAAACGGCAGTTGCTGGTAAAATTCACGGTGCTGCTCTGGCATATGATCGCGGATAACACGACTGCCGAAGCGCTCCATTTGTTCTCGCACACCAAGCTGTTTTTGGATAGCCTGCTCACCTCGATGAAAGGGAGAGATGTTCGTCTTAGATAGTGAATCGGCATTGCTTTTCATGGTCATTGCTCTGGTTAGT
>CAYNZI010000561.1:0-2499 GCA_964401565.1 uncultured Spongiibacteraceae bacterium | reverse complement strand
CTTTCTCTTCTTACTTTGCCTGTTGTAGGCATTTTCAACGCGTTGTTCTTCAGGCGATAATGGGATTTTAAGGTGTTGCTTGATTGCGTTAGTGGTTAGGGTAATATTGTTACCGCTTTTTGAAATTCTACCGCCTATCATAGCACGTCCTTCCCAAAGTGCAGCATTACTTCGGGACCAATTTATAGTGCCAATGCCCTTGATTTTTCTCTTCCAAGCCTTCGGCTGTTCCCTGAGTAAGTAATTACCAACGATGCCTAAGGCATGTATCACAATGCCGTGCGTGTGGATGTATTCTTGGCGTATTTCGCCAGCCATTAGCTTTCTTTCTCGTACGAGTCCCCATTCTTTGAGGTTTTTGGCTACGGTATTCCAGTAATCGCTGGCGATACTCGCAGCCTCTTCGCGATTTTCCGTTTCAATTTTCATTAAGAGCTCGCAAGTTGCGGTGTATATGGCACTTAAGGTGAACAGTTTGCCTGAACGGGGGGAAAGCGTGCTGCGTTCAAGTTCTACAATATCGCGAAAGAATGGGTTTTTGAGGACTATTAGCCTGGCGAGATGGGCCTTGTCGTCTCTGTGGTCATAAAGTATGCCTATTGATTTGCTAGGCCTGATGGAGTGCCGGTTTAGGTCGGCAAACATTTGTTGGCAGCGTTTAAGCCCTAAATCCATGAAAAATACAACTGAAATTGTTTCGTTTCCAAGGTCAGGGTTCTCGCGTAGTGCATTTTCTATCGCTGCTCTGCGATGCTGTCCGTCATTAATAATAAATTTGGCATCCATGGGGACACGCAATTGGCCAATCTTAGAATTTTGTGGGTCAGTTCCGAAGGCTTCGAAAGAAACTTCCGCATCAATAGAGGCGGTTATCGCTGAAAAGACGTAGTCATCGGCATTGTCTAGTAGGTATCGGCTAATATCTGGTAGCCTGTTTTTGTTGAGGACCCGCTGTGCCCGCATTTCAGGAGGCATCTCTTCGTTGCTGAAGGTGAAAATCCTGGGAATGATTCGTAGCGGGCACATGGAAACGTAATATTCACGTTTGGCTTGTATACCTCGTATGGCTGGGAATACGTATCCGAAATTTGCATCTGTGAGTGGATTCATGTATTTGACCTTACTCCTTGTGGTTTATATACTTATAGTAGTGTAAAGTAATAAATGTTTGTTATCAAGTAAGACTTGTTTGTTATTATATGTGCAAACATATCCACATTTTGAAGAGAAAACGATGCCTGAAGATACCCGCCCTGTATATTTAGATTATGCCGCAACAACTCCAGTAGATCCACGTGTGGCAAAGCTGGTTATGCACTATATGACAGTAGAGTTTGGGAATGCAGGAAGCCGTACACATGTGTACGGTTCCCAGGCTTTGAAAGCGGTAAACGATGCGAGAAAATACGTAGCTGCGGTGGCAGATGCTGCTGCATCAGATTTGATTTTTACTAGCGGGGCAACAGAGACCATCAATATGGCTATTTTAGGGCTTACAGATCATGGATTAGAGTCAGGTAAAAAGCATATTGTAAGTACCATGATAGAGCATAAAGCGACGCTTGAATGTTTAGTTGAAATGGAACGCCATGGTTTTGAAGTTACGCTGATTAGGCCAGGCCAGGATGGCAGGGTTGATGCTAAAGAAGTCTTTGATGCGGTTCGCGATGATACGTTGTTGCTGAGTGTGATGCATGTAAATAATGAAACAGGGGCGATTCAGCCTATAGATGAGATAGCAACCTTGCTTGAAGCTCATGATGTGCTATTTCATACAGATGCCGCTCAAGGGGTGGGTAAAGAACAGTTGATGCTCAAAAATAAACGAATTGATATGATAAGTATGAGCGGCCACAAGATTGGTGCGCCGATGGGGATTGGTGCATTAATTTTGCGAAGGCGTAAATATAAACTACCGCCTATTAAGCCATTATTGTATGGTGGTGGTCAGGAGAGGGGATTACGCGGAGGTACATTGCCCGTGCATTTGATAGTAGGGATGGGTGAGGCGACTCGGCTAGCAGTTAAAGAGTTTGATCAAAGAAAATCTGCGGCTGTTGCCTTTAGAAATGAATTGTTGGCTGCTTTTGAGGGGCTCTCTCCAGACATTAATGGCAGCGAGGGGCATTGTGTAGCTTCAACGATTAATTTGTCATTTGGTAACTTAGATTCAGAAGCAGTGATGCTAGCTTTAAAGCCATATGTAGCAATATCAAATGGTTCTGCTTGCACGTCGGCAGCGTATTTGCCAAGTCATGTTTTAACAGCAATGGGTTTGCCTGAATCGAGAGTTAGGGCAGCAACACGCTGGTCCTGGGGGAGTGTAGTAGAGTGGGGATGCGCGAGTGAATTGCGTAAAAGCTTATTGAACATTAGGTGTGAATAGTGTGTAGCGGATTGTGTAGGTGTAAATAGATGTCGTCAGGATTGGTTCTTGCGATTATATTGACATAAACAGAACGTATATGTATGGTTATATTGGCATGAATTGTATTTTCT
>CAYNZI010000560.1:0-2500 GCA_964401565.1 uncultured Spongiibacteraceae bacterium | reverse complement strand
CTTGTTATCTAAGGTGTTACGTAGCATGGCTGTGAATCTCTCCGGCCCAAAATACGTTGCAGAGCTCGACAAACTGCTCACTGCTGCCGCTTAAGCGCTTACCCTTCTTCCAGTAGATGCCGACATCGCGCTTAATACTGCCATAAGTCAACTCTTCCATCACCATGAATTCCCGACATACAGGGTGCTCTGACAATAATTTGCTATCGATAAAAGCCACTCCGGCACCCTGGTTTACTAAGTGAATTCTCATGTTTAGGCTGGAGATTTCCCAGACGCATTTGAATCGATCACGAATACGCTGTATAGCCGGACGCATTTCAGGGTTGTCCACAGAAGACGTAATAAGAGGGGTTTGTGACAGGCTTTTGCTGTGTCCTTGAAGGATGTTTTTTACGTTCAAATGATTGGGGCTGACAACCAGATGGCGGGTTTCTGAGAAAAGGGGGCTGACTTCAAAGGCCTCCATTTGCCGTTGAAATGGTCCAATAGCCAGGTCAACTCGTCCCGATAGAACGGCATAGATGAGATCGCGGCTTGGAAGTTCCTTAATATTGAGTTCGGCATTGGGCTGCAGTGCGCAAAACTGGCTTATCAATTGTGGAGCATAAAACCGGTTGATTGAGCTGTTAACGGCTAGGTTGAGGCGCTGATGATCGCCGTTTTTAATCCGCATGATGTCTTCCAGAACGTGCTGTTCTTCCCGTGTGACTTCATTGGCATATTCCAGTAAACGTTTGCCTGCAGCGGTGAGCTGAAGTTGCTTCCCGCGTGTAATCAGCTTTAGGTCGAGTTTGTTTTCCAGTGTAGCGATCGCCTGGCTTACCGCAGATTGGCTTATATGGAGTGATTCAGCGGCTCGATTAAACCCGTTGGCCTCAATGACTGCTTGAAAGGTTTTGAGCTCGCTATTTTCTAGTCTCATAAGTTCTCCTTATATAAATATAAGTAATATGAAGTTAACTTATTTTATCGTAATTTATACACTGGTTCTATCGTAATAACTTGGGAGACGACGATGAATACCAGAGCAATATACTCAGCAGACCTGGCGGGGATAGAGGTCGGAGAAACGGCGATATCGGATGTGAACGGTACAGAGGGAATATTGAGTTACCGTGGTCAGTCTATAGAGACGCTAGTGGGAAAACCATTCTGGCAAGTTGTCTGGCTAGTTCTGTTTGGCACTAGGCCAACGCCCGCCCAGGAGCTATCCCTTTCAGAATTTGTCGGTGTCCACGGTGTCTTGGACAAGTCTGAGCTGGGGTTGTTGTCGGCAGTGCCTGCAGGCTTACATCCCATGCTGGTGTTGCAAGGAATGGTGCCGCTTTTGAACCTGCAGCCTAAATGGCAACTTAAGGATGTCTCTGGCGTAGCCGCGAGCGGGCTGATAATTGCCGCCAAGATACCTGCCATAATCGCTGCTTACCATCGATTGGAAGAGGGGGAGGTATCAATATGTGCTAACCCGGAGTTGAGCTTTCATGAGAATTTTCTTATGCAGTTTAATGGTCGCTTACCCACATCTGAACAAACAAAAATAATGGATACTGTGCAAATTTTACAGATGGAGCACAGTTTTAATGCCGGAACTTTTGCGGGTAGAGTCTGCGCGAGTACGCGCGCGCCTATTCAGTCGTCCATTGCGGCATCGATAGGGACTTTATTGGGTGTGTTGCATGGAGGTGCGGATCAGGCGGCATTGGAAATGGCAGGTGCCATTGGCGACCCGGACCGTGCGAAGTCGTATGTAGATCTCTGTTTATCGAATAAAGAAAAAATCATGGGTATGGGGCATCGAGAGTATAAAGTGCTGGACCCACGAGCAAAAATTTTGAAGCCAATGGCAAGCAGTCTGTGTCAACACGGTGAGGCAAAACGACTATTCGAAACGTTGTGTGCGGTGGAGGACGCGTGCCAGATTCATTTTGCCGAACAGGGTAAGGAGATTTGGGCCAATGTGGAGTTTTATAAAGGTGCGGTGTTTTATCAGTTGGGTATACCGCCGAGATACTTCACGGCCATTTTCTCAATGGCGCGGGCCTATGGATATATTGCCCATTACCTGGAGTTTAGTGAAAACAGTCAGTTAATCAGACCCCGCGCCCGTTACGTAGGGAACAAACTTGAACGATAAGGAAAGGGCGGCGGTGATTTGATTGAGCGATCACAAGGCATTTATCTGGATGTAAGCGTTTAGATAAAGGCCTTGTTTTTGGAGGAGAAATTTCTGTTAGTGTATATCGTGTTTTTGCCGCCGATGACTGGAGCGGGAGCCGCCGCTCCATGGTTCTGGCCCCTCCGAGGTTCCCTCCGAAGTGCCTGAGCCTTAATTCGCTTCGCTGTCTCAATCACTCCCTCGGCCAAGCCCCTTAATATTTCGCGACAGCACCCGCCCCAGCCCTTTAAAAGCGTGCTCATTTTTCAGTTCAGCGTGCTTATTTCAACGTATACTGCAATCGAAGGTAATAGGACAAAGTCATGGCGGAATAGTAAGGGG
>CAYNZI010000559.1:0-2505 GCA_964401565.1 uncultured Spongiibacteraceae bacterium | reverse complement strand
AGCCGGCTGAGTCTTGCAGGGCTGAATTGATCAGAATGTGTCCGTCTGGTGTGGTAATAAGGAAGACGCTTAGGTCTGAACCGCCGACGGCGTACAAAGGCCCGATAATCTGATGTGCTGGATGCGACGTTGTCCAGTTGTCCGGAGGTGTCCAGCCGCCTTCAAGACATTGTTTTGCTGGCTGTGCGCTTATTACTATCGATGAAGTAAGCAGTAACAGTAGCAGAAGACAACATTGGGATGCTGTAGCGAATTTCTGGTTCATAATAAATTGTCCAAGAATGGGCGCAATAAGCGTCTTTTTTCGCACAATTTACACCAAGTAAAGTACCTTTAGCAATTGCTGTCGAGACCCTGTACGTGGAGGGTAGAAACTGCCCGGTGGCGCTTGGGGTGGTTTTTTCCTCAAAATGTTATAAAATAGCGGGCTCTCAGCGGGTGGGGTAATTATTTTCCCTTTTATATCAATGGCTTAGTGGTTTTTTTCACGTTTGGGTTTGGGTTCTAAGGCGGAATTCATGTTCAGACTACAAGCTTTGATTTAGACAGTGGCGATAATTACTGTGGAGTTACAGTCTTCAGAAATCATCTAGTCACGCCGTAATAGCTTCCTGTTTGTGTGGTTTATAGCCTGAGTTTGATCCAGGGAAGTTAGTGACGGCGAAAAATATAGAAAGAAGTAATTTTGATGACATGGCGAGTAAGCGGTCTTGATCGAATTTGAGATAACGGCCGGGCAGCTAGTGTGTAGCGACAATTTTATAGGAAGTTAGATATGACCAACTTTAACAATAAGTCTCGTGGCTTGTATCGTGCTGAATTTGAGCATGATAGTTGTGGTATTGGGTTTGTTACCAATCTCAAAGGCAAAAAGTCTCACGACATTATTGAAAATGCATTGACCATGTTGAGCTGTATGGAGCATCGTGGCGGAACCGGCTTTGATATCAAAAGCGGTGATGGTGCTGGTATTCTAATTCAAATTCCCCATGACTTTCTTGTTGCTGAAGCCAGTGATCTCAGTATCAGCTTGCCTGCAGTGGGTGACTATGGAGTGGGGATGATTTTCTTCCCATCAGCACCGGGGCAAGCGGAAAAATGCCGTGAAGTTTTAAATGGTGCTATGCAGGAGTTAGGGCTTGGCCTATTGGGTTATCGTCCAGTTCCAGCGGATAACTCGATGTTGGGTGCAGCATCTCTTGAGAGTGAGCCTAAGATTGAGCAAGTGTTTATACAAAAGCCTGAAGATTTGAGTTCGCAAGAATTCGAGCGCAAACTATTTATTCTGCGAAAATACACGGCGCATACTATTAATGACACTATCGCTAAAGAGGCTGATGAATTTTATGTTGCCTCAATGTCATCCAGTACAATTGTCTATAAAGGTCAATTTACCACTGCACAGGTTAGGCAGTATTATCTTGACCTTCAGAGCGACCGGGTCATCTCCGGGTTGGCGATGTTTCATTCGCGTTTTTCCACTAATACGTTCCCTGCATGGCGTCGTGCCCAGCCTTTCCGTTATTTATCGCACAATGGCGAGATCAATACTGTAAAGGGTAATATCAACTGGATGAACGCACGGGAAGCGATGTTTAAGTCGGTCAATTTCACCGATACTGAATTGAAAATGCTCAACCCTATCTGTAATCGCGGTAGCTCGGATTCTGCAAATCTTGATATGGCCATTGAGCTGCTGGTTTTGAGTGGTCGTCCATTAGCTCAAGTGATGATGATGATGGTGCCTGAGGCATGGCAGACCCAAGAAGATATGGATCCGGTCAAACGTGCTTTCTATGAATATTATGCCTGTGTGATGGAGCCTTGGGATGGCCCTGCATCAATTTCCTTTACCGACGGAAAAATGATTGGCGCAACCTTGGACCGCAATGGCTTGCGGCCATCGCGTTATCTATTGACCGATGACGGCACTTTGATCATGGGGTCGGAAACCGGTGCATTATGTGTTGATCAATCTACCGTTATAGAGAAGGGCCGCTTGCAGCCAGGTAAGATTTTTATTGCCGACCTGGAGAAAGGCCGCATCATTAGTGATGAAGAGGTTAAGAAAGAAATTTGTTCTTCGCAGCCTTACGGTCAATGGCTTAGCGAGAACAAAATTCTATTGAGCGAATTGGACGCACCTACCGCGTCTATCGCCCAGCCGCCATTGTCTAATTTAAGAAAATTGCAAAAAGCGTTTGGTTATAGCACCGAAGATCTTAATGTTATTTTGACGCAGATGGTTGGCACTGGAAAAGAGCCCTTGGGCGCAATGGGTACGGATACGCCGCTGGCTATTTTGTCCGATAGGCCTGTGCAGCTCTCTAACTATTTTAAACAGCTTTTTGCCCAAGTAACTAATCCGCCTATCGATCCTATTCGAGAAGAGTTGGTGATGTCGTTACGGGGTTATGTAGGCAACTCGCACAATTTATTGGAAGAGACTCCCAAGCATTGTCACAAACTTGAAATTGATCAGCCGGTGTTGACCAATGAAGAGTT
>CAYNZI010000558.1:0-2507 GCA_964401565.1 uncultured Spongiibacteraceae bacterium | reverse complement strand
GGCAAAGGTATAAACCAGTGGCGCAGGCACCTTATCAAACTGAGTGACCATGCCTTGCGTCAAATCAGGCGGGATATAAAGCCGCCGCGTTTCCTGCAACAGGCCGTTGCGCCACCACAGCGCAATGACAGCAAGCAACAGGCATATCACAAGGATTCGCAAAGTACGGATATGATCAAGGGTCGCTAACAAGCGCTGCCGCGCCTGATTATTTCGCCCTGCTATCGGGTTTTTCATCGCTTTAATCTCCTGCCAACATCCCAAACCTGGCTTTCTCGTATAAATGGGCAACGCAGCAGATGAAGATCTACCATCCAAAGCCGTAACCGCAGCTGGTAGTAACCCAGCGGCCTGCCCCGCTTGAGCTTTTGCAATACCGTTGCGCCAATAACGACCCAGGCGATCACCAATAACAGACCGATTCCGACGCCCATCATCAGATAGCCAAACAAGCCGCACACAATCACACTGCCAGGTACCAGGACGAGACCGCCCACCGTGACCAGCAGCATCAATTCCGAAAGCGAGCACCCTCTAAAAATGGAAGGTTCAGCGTTCAGCCGCAACGGCAATAACTCATTGTTCTTCTGCTGCAAATCCATGGCTTAAATAATACCGACGGCTTCGTTCAGGAAGAAAGACACAATGGCCAGCAGCACACCCGCAATAACCGCCGTCAAACCCACAGAACCCCAATCCGGATCATTCGAACTACGGGCTTCGTTAAATTTGGAGAGTAAAATCCAGCCTATCCACAAAAACCCCGCACCAGAAATTACCAGCGCGATATAATCAATGGCATCCCCCGACCAACCCTGCATAAAAGCCAGATAGTTGCCGTTAGGTGCCCCACTCGACGGATCAACCGGCGCAGGCAACTGCGCCTGTGCCGATAGTGAAACCAGCCAAAGCCAGAGCGTTGAAAAAATGGCGATGTATCGCCGTTGTTTATGATTGAAATCTTGCGTCGTAGCGTTCATAGTCTTCCTCATATTTTTTGCATAGTATGTTTTTCGTTAGCGCTATCGCAGTAGGAAGCCAAGAACGAGAGTTAAAAAAACAGAGCGGACTGATCGAGTTAAAAACTCATAGAAATTTATTTTTCGGTGTGACCAAGCCTTCCACTGAGTGACGATGACCCAGGCGACCCAGATATAGAGCACCGAATAAAACACCAATAAAATAGTTTGGCTAAAGCTAGCCATAGATACGCCTAGCGTCGCCCCTGTGAAAGCCGCCTCTTGAGCAGCAGAGACAGGCATTAGCGATACTCCCCTTCTATAGGAGGTAAAGAACGTGGCTCACGCCGTTTGGCATTTACCGCATCAAGGATGCCCTGTTGGATTTTTTGTAGGTCGGCTCTCAGGCTCGGGTAATCGACCAATCGCCGATCATTAAAGTTGACGGCCTGCTCAGCTTCGTCAATGATCTTGGTGATGGATTCCAGCTCTGTATTCAGGCGCTGGAGTACAGACCGTTCTTGATCGGTAATGGCGTAGCTTGGCGCTGAAAATAACACGATTATTAAGATGGGGGTTATTGAGATTCGCATGATCATTGTCCTTGGTTTAGGCAATGATCATGGAAATTTTAGGTTAGGGGTATGGGAAAGCTTTCAGGAAGATAAGAAAGTTACTTAAAAATTATTTATAGCGTTTTGATTAAGTATCTCTACGGTTAAAGTTCATGAAAACTTACACCACCATTTAGCTCTTGAGCTTGCTCAACCAGCCGACGATGATGAGTAAACATAATTACTTGAGTTTTCTTGGCTAATTCCGCGAGCAAACCCAAAGTCGCCTTAGACCTTTCATCATCAAAATGCACCAATATATCATCAACTATAAACGGCATGGGCTCAGCGCTATCCATATATTTTTCCAGAGAAGCAAAGCGTAAGGCCAAATATAATTGATCCCGAGTACCTGAACTCATACCGTCAACATAGACCCGTTCATCATCGGGCCTCACCCCGACAAGTACCGGCTCATCACTATCATTAAAGTCAGCACGCAAGCCACTAAACGACCCTTGAGTGAGCACCGTAAAGTGTTCACTGGCACGGTCTAATAAAGGCCCTTGATGCTGCTGGCGGTAACTTTCAATCTCATCACGTAATATACGTGCGGCTAATTTAACTCGGACATATTGCTCGGTCTTAGAACGAATACCCTCCAATACAGATTGAGCCTCATCCGCAAGGACAGCAACATCATCTGCTCCATCCATCAAGACTAATTCTTTACCCTGCTCTCCCTTAGCCTCTGCCAGCTCTGTTTTACGGGGATCAAGCTCCTCATCTATTAGACTAGTAAGTGCTTCTATCTCTCCTGGTAGCATATCTTGGTTTGCATCGTTCGCTGCGGTTTTCAATTCAGCAATGGGCATACCCTCACCAATAGCACGTAATTCCTGCTCTAAGGCGTCTATATCTGATTTGAGTCGTCGATAATCTATCTATCGTCGTTCGGCAGGCTCCAGCTCTGTACGCTGAACGCACTGAGCCT
>CAYNZI010000557.1:0-2514 GCA_964401565.1 uncultured Spongiibacteraceae bacterium | reverse complement strand
AAGCTGTTTCTCTCAACCTGTTATCACTGCGCCCTTTGGTCGCTCGTGACTGCACTGGCCTTTACCGTCATGTTTTTAATTGCCGGACCGGGACTGATCAGTCTGCTGACATCAATACCCACGGTGAAAGCCGCCGCCATACTCTACCTGCCCTGGTTGCTGGTATTACCGTTAGTATCGGTTTGGAGTTATCTGTTCGACGGCATATTTATTGGGGCCACTCAAACCGCAGCGATGCAAACAACCATGTTATATGCCGCAGTCCTCGTCTATTTACCGACCTGGTATTTTGGCCAACACTGGGACAATCATGGCCTTTGGCTCGCCTTAATCGCCTTCAATGCGGCGAGAGGCCTATTTTTAGGTATCTGCTTTTACCGGTTTAACCAGCAGCAGCGGTGGTGGCGGGGCGCTGTTGACGATGGCTAACATTTCTTCCCATTCGCTTACTGAGCTTTTTGTACTAGCCTTAATAGTATAAAAGTCGTCACTAAAATCATTCGCGGCGGGCTCAACCACCGGCCTTTCACCGACTACGGCAAAAGACTTGAGTGTCATTGTGAGGGCCGAGGCTACAAAGCGGGAGTTTTAACCTATGTCAGAACACATGCTGGCGCTGAGGAGAACAACAGAGTGACGACGGATGCCATTCGCAACACAATTGAATTGGCGAAATTACACGAGCAGCAATCCGGATATTTAACAGCCTTATTTGAACACAGTACCGCCAATGACATTCATCTGGCGATACAGTTACCCGACAATAACGCGGCGACTTGTTTGGTCGACTTTGTTATTTCATATATAGAACACGTGCCCCACTGCATCGACACCGTTCGCTCGATAACCCGGGAGGCGGGCATCGATCAATACGCCGAGCCCTTCCTAAACCTAGCGGTAGATTTCTTTTTAAAGCCACCGGAAGCCATCCGCGGACACACGGGGCTGAATGAACTCATGGATGAAGCATACCTCGCCCACCGGCTCATCGAAGAAATGAACGATCAATTTATGGTGAATACGTCCATTGCTCTAGTGCCAATCGACATGTCGATGTCAAACCTGATCGTACATAGTTTAATTGGCGAACCCTTTGCTAACGAACTCGATGAAGCGGTGTTCTACACTGTCGAAAAAGCAATAACAGAGAAGTTTATTGACGACAACCCAAAATTGCATGAATACGTTGCGTTACGCAAAAATAAAGAAAGTGATCAACCGCTATATCGACCGTGCCTAACCGATCAATTTTCAATCAATTTGCAGTTCCTTTAGCCGTACTTTGAGTGATACCACAAGTAGCAAGTTTGCGGGCTAGCACTGATCTTCGGCACAAAGCCAAATTTGCAGTTTTTCTCGCAGCTGATCAAGCCCTGTACGTTTTAACGCTGAAAACAATTGAGCACTGACAAGGTCCTGCTGCTCCAGCTCTTGTCGAACTTTCAGCAGGGCGCTGTTGGCTGGGCCTTTCTTCAACTTATCCGCCTTGGTAAGCAAAATATGCACCGGCATCTCACAACCCTCGGCCCATGACAACATCATTTGATCAAATTCTTGCAGGGGATGGCGGCAATCCATTAACAAAACCAGACCAACCAGAGACTCTCTCTCACGCAGATACTCCCCCAGATGTCGCTGCCACTTCTCCTTTACGGTCAATGGTACCTTGGCAAAGCCATATCCGGGCAAATCGACAAGCCGTTGCTGCTCACCGACATCAAAAAAGTTAAGCAACTGCGTCCGACCCGGCGTCTTACTGGTACGAGCCATGCGTTTGTTATCGGTTAACGTGTTGATTGCGCTGGACTTTCCTGCATTTGACCGGCCGGCAAAGGCGACCTCACAGCCGTAATCAGGCGGACAATCAGCCAATTTGGCGGCACTGGTACGAAATTCAGCCTGGCGGAAGTCAATATGTTTTTCGGTCAAAAGAGAGCCTTTTTAATATAAATATCACTATGTTGCGAAAGGGCATACTACAGGGATAGCGATAGGATGCCACTCTTGTGTATAATGCGCCCGTTTTTACAGCGACTGTGTCGTTAAGATAGCAGTCACACAAAATTACGTGGACGGAGTAATCAATGAAAAAACTGCTAATTGCATCATCTGTAGTATGGCTTGCATCAACAGGCGTCGTAGCTCAAGCTGCCGATCAAGCAACAACTGACCGCTACAACAAAACATGTATAGCCTGTCACGCTTCAGGCGCCGCTGGTGCTCCCGTTACTGGAAATGCTGAACAATGGGCCCCTCGGATGGAAAAAGGGATAGATGCTCTGGTTGCCAGCGTCGAAAAAGGCCTGAATGCAATGCCGCCAAAAGGTATGTGTTACGATTGCTCTGCCGATGATTATAAAGCGCTAATTGAGCACATGGCTACAGCCAAATAAACGGGTTAGACTAAGGTAATGACAGATCCGGGTTGCTGCCGGCAGCCCATTTTTAGAACTATTGTTGGAACAACTATGAAAAAGCTATTAGTGAGTTTTTTGGCCATTGCTGGTTTTGCCG
>CAYNZI010000556.1:0-2519 GCA_964401565.1 uncultured Spongiibacteraceae bacterium | reverse complement strand
GGCGACTCTTCTCGTAATTCACCTCTTCAACATTACCGTTGAAGTCATTAAATGGACCGTCAATAACACGTACCATCTCACCGGGTTCAAACAAGGTTTTAGGCTTCGGTTTCTCGATCGACTCATCGACCCGCTGCAAAATAGCCTGCGCCTCTTTCTCTGTGATCGGTGCAGGCTGATCACCCTTGCCGCCAATAAAGCCCATAACACGCGGCGTATCTTTCACGAGGTGCCACGAATCATCGGTCAGTTCCATTTGCACAAGAACATAACCTGGAAAAAACTTGCGCTCACTCTTGCGCTTTTGACCGCCACGCATCTCAACCACTTCTTCGGTCGGCACCAGAACATCACCAAAGATATCCTGCATTGCATGCAACTCAATCCGCTCTTTTAAGGCAGCGGCAACCTTTTTTTCATAACCTGAATAAGCATGTACAACATACCAGCGCATAGCCATACTGTCTTCCTTAGCCGAGAATCAAAGAGGCAAGCCAGCCGAGGAATGTATCCAGCGCCCAGAGTACAATTGACATAAACAGTACCACACCAAGAATGATCAAGGTGGTTAGATTTGTTTCTTGACGTGTGGGCCACTTCACCTTGCGAACTTCAACAGCCGCCTCGCTCATTAAATTAGTGAAAGAGGATCCTTTTGAGGTCTGCGCCGCCACAAAAAAAGCAACACCCGCACCCAGCAGCAATGCAATAACACGATATAAAAGTGCAACGTCATGCTGAGGATCAGAATAGTAGGAGTTTGCAAACACACCAACGGCAATCACGGCAACAACAAACAGCCATTTCAGGCTGTCAAAACGAAACTCTTGTACTTCCGCCTTGCTACTGTCACTCATGGGATTTTCCTTTGCAACGACTACGATTCTTATAAAATATGGCAGGCCAGGGGGGACTCGAACCCGCAACTTTCGGTTTTGGAGACCGACGCTCTACCAATTGAACTACTGGCCTTTAATTTTTAGATCAGCTCCTGCCGCCCTAAATCAAGCGCCAAATTTTACTTCAGCACTCCAGCAAATCAAAGCTTAAGTTTTTCAAAGCTTTGATTTGCTGGGGCATCCCTGCCCCAGCAATCATCAAACTATTATTCGATGATTTTAGCTACAACACCCGCTCCAACAGTACGGCCACCTTCACGGATGGCGAAACGCAGACCTTCTTCCATAGCAATTGGCGCGATCAGAGTCACTGACATCTGTACGTTATCACCTGGCATTACCATCTCAACACCCTCTGGCAACTCGCAAGCGCCAGTAATGTCGGTCGTACGGAAATAGAACTGTGGGCGATAACCTTTGAAGAATGGCGTATGACGACCCCCTTCATCTTTAGACAATACGTAAACTTCGCCTTCAAACTTGGTATGCGGAGTAATTGAACCCTTGTGCGCCAAAACCTGACCACGTTCAACTTCATCGCGCTTGGTACCACGCAGAAGAACACCAACGTTCTCACCTGCACGACCTTCGTCGAGAATCTTGCGGAACATCTCTACACCAGTCACAGTAGTAACGGTAGTTTCTTTGATGCCAATAATTTCAACTTCATCGCCAGTGTTAACGATACCACGTTCAACACGGCCAGTAACAACCGTACCACGACCCTGAATTGAGAAAACATCCTCAATAGGAAGAATGAATGCACCATCGACAGCACGTACAGGCTCAGGAATGTAAGAATCCAGAGTCTCTACAAGTTTCTTAACAGCCGAGGTACCAAGACCATCTTCATCTTGACCATTTAGCGCCATCAAGGCAGATCCGGCAATAATTGGCGTATCATCACCTGGGAATTCGTAAGCATCGAGCAGCTCACGCAACTCCATCTCAACCAACTCGACCATTTCCTCATACTCTTCAGTACCGAAACCGCCGCAATCCTCAGCTAATAAGTCAGCCTTGTTTAAGAATACAACAATGTAAGGAACACCAACCTGACGAGACAAAAGAATGTGCTCGCGAGTCTGTGGCATAGGGCCATCGGTGGCACCACATACCAAGATAGCACCATCCATCTGGGCAGCACCGGTAATCATATTCTTAACGTAATCGGCGTGACCGGGGCAATCTACGTGCGCATAGTGACGATCAGGAGAATCATACTCAACATGAGAAGTTGAGATAGTGATACCGCGCTCGCGCTCCTCAGGGGCATTATCAATACCGTCAAAAGCAACCATTTCACCACCCCAAACTTCCGCGCATACGCGAGTTAGGGCAGCTGTCAATGTGGTCTTACCGTGGTCAACGTGGCCGATAGTGCCGACGTTGACGTGGGGTTTCGTGCGTTCAAAATTTTCCTTCGCCATCGTGGCAACTCCTCAATTAGGACTATTTAATTTAAACTACTTCTTTCTTTTCGACGCCCAACTACAACGTCAACTTCACAATACAACTTTTAGATACAACTCAGCCGCGAAGACCAAGATCCTCACGGCTAAATATGGAGCTCTTGAGCGGATTTGAACCGCTGACCTCACCCTTACCAAGGGTGTGCTC
>CAYNZI010000555.1:0-2519 GCA_964401565.1 uncultured Spongiibacteraceae bacterium | reverse complement strand
GATGGACAGGGGTTCAGAAGATGAGGGGTCTGTCATGCTATCGAGATTGATCGCGTGTGCTTGTTGCAAAAATACGTCTTTGTGCGCAGCGCTGGCTTCTCCATACCATTTGCTGTCGCTTTCAGTCAGATCAACACCGAGGCCCGCTACGATAGTGGCTACTTCTTCACCAACATTGAGACAATCAGTTAGTTTTCCTCCGAAAATACTAATGTATTTATCGTCACTGTTTATATCTATTTCATGCTTTCTGGATAATTTAACCCAGTCTGCGGACGCTTTTTTATCGCGGCTATCGACGGCTAATGGTCTCACACCGCAGCGCTCGGAAATAACGTCATCCGCCGTCAGTGGGGTATCCAGATCCAGTAAGCGATTGATGTTTTCTAATACAAAATTACGGTCTTCGTTTGTGACGGATACGACAGGTGATTCTACCGGCGTATCGGTAGTGCCGACACAGGTCTTTGGCCCCATGGGTATGACAAAAAATAATCGGCCGTCACTGGCAAAAAACGTGAGCACTTTTTCGCTCTCAGTAATGCGGTTTACAATAAGATGAATGCCCTTCGAAAACAGATGTTTATACTGTGTTTTCTGGTGGTTTACGTGGTTGTAGTGGTCAACATACGGACCGCATGCATTGATAATGATTTTTGAATGGATATCGAAGCTTTTCCCTGAGATGGTATCAGTCGCCTGTGTTCTCCAGCTGTCATTTTCTCTGCTGGATTGATGGGCTTCAATGTAGTTTGCAGCAGTTCCTCCTTGGTCTAAGCCGGAGCGGATGAAATTGAAAACAAAACGAGCATCATTATCGTGAAGAAAACAGTCTGAATATTCGAACCCGCCGGCGGTGTTTTCCGTATTGATAACCGGTTCCATTGATTCGATTGTGCGGGTCGGAATATAGCGCGGAGATTTAGTGTGAAAACGGCCAATTATCCAATAGAGTATTGTGCCGAGAAAAACAAAAAAGGCGGGAAAACGGAACCCTCGTTGAATGGTCGTAAAGAAACGTATTTCCTGCACGGTAGACGGGAAGCTGCGCATCAACTCATTGCGCGACTGGCATAAACGATTGACTAATAAAAGTTCGTAACTCTCAAGATATTTAATGCCACCCCATGCGAGATTAGACGAGTTCGAGCTCGTCATTCCTGCAAAATCACCTTTGTCGACTAGCGCAACTTTCACACCCTTGGCGGCTAGTGCTGCGAATGCTACAGCGCCGTTTATTCCCCCGCCAATGATCAGTACATCGAAATTGTCTTTGTGTAAGCTGTTCAGGTTTTTTTTGCGAAGTTCCATTACTTTTGATATTCCGTCTAACGTAATTTGTTATGGTGTTACTGATTAAACAGGGCCTATTTGGCCGTCAAGCTGTCATTGCCTCTTCCTAACACTGTATTAGTGACAACACACGAGTAGTATACGAACACTCGAGGGAGTTAGACTTTAATGACTATGAGTGCTTCATCTCTCATTTGTAAAATAACACAATAGAGGCGACAATCTATCGTCTTTCGCGTTGGATATAAAAATAATATGTTGAATCGACTGTGTATTTTCACGTTGATAGGGATGTTAGTTGCCTGTTCTCATAATGATTATTCTGAGAAAACGACCGTAGCAGCTCCCTCGGTGAATACAGCCGGTGAAGTACTGATTGGGAAGTGGTCAACCAAACGACAGCAGCAAGCACATTTTTTCGGTATCCCATTTTCAGCGCCCCCGGTTGGTGAGGGTCGATTTCGACCACCCGCAGACCATATTCCTCGCCGTGGCGAACAGCAGGCGACACAATTTGGTTCAGCCTGTGTGCAAGAGCAAGGCAATCCCAATTGGTATCGGTCGGTAGCTCGAGGAGTCGGCGCGGAGAATGTCGTTATTCCGGACCTCGAGAATATGTCCGAAGATTGTCTGACCTTGAACATTTGGACTGAAAATTTGGCCGGTAAGGAGCAATGGCCGGTACTGGTTTGGATCTATGGCGGCAGTAATCGCAATGGGTTTTCTCATGAGCCCAATTATCAGGGGCATAGGGTAGCAACTAAAGGTGTTGTCTACGTTTCGATCAACTATCGTGTTGGCGCTCTGGGCTTTATGTCTCACCCTGCGTTAACCGCAGAATCGGAACATCAGTCGTCCGGGAATTACGGTCTTCTGGACCAAATTAAGGCACTGCAGTGGGTGAAGGATATTCGGTGGTGACCCAGAAGCCGTCACGGTAAGTGGTGAGTCAGCAGGTGCCGGTAACTCAGCCAATCTGATTGCTTCACCGTTGGCGACAGGTCTATTTAGAGGAGCCATTTTGCAAAGTGGGGGAATGCGCATGGATTATGCCCCCAATTTGGCGGATAACGAAGCCGTTGGTGAATTGCTGGCTGAGGCATTGGGTGTCGATCATGACGGTGATGTAGCTGCACAGCTTAGGGGGATTTCCGCACTGAAAATCATGCAAAAACAGCGTGAAGTGATATCGAGTTATAATGATGTTGTTGACGATGGATGGGTGC
>CAYNZI010000554.1:0-2520 GCA_964401565.1 uncultured Spongiibacteraceae bacterium | reverse complement strand
ATTGAACCTCAAGCTCGATGCTATGGGGTTCTTTGACGATAATATAGCAACCACGACTATCTACTTTGGCGCCAGATTCAGTGTCCGTGCATTGATCAACATCATCCAGCACACCATCGCCATCAGCGTCTGCAGCGACGGTTGCTACCACAGGTTGCGCTGCGATTGCTGCTACCGGAGTGGCACTGCCAGACGATCGGTTTTTACCGAAGGTATACTGAAGACCGAGGCTAAAGGCAATATCTGTTTCGTCTTCGTCGAGACTGTTGATTAGTCTTACATCGCCTCGTAAAGATAGTTTAGGTGTAACGAAATATTTTATTCCGCCACCGCCGTTAATGATTGTTTCTTCATGAGTTCCAAACCGGCTATCGAATTCGTTTTCGCCAATACCTGCGGCGAGATAAGGTTGTATGTTGTCGCTGCGAGTTAGGTTGTAAATACCATCGAGACGTATTTGCTCAAGGTCTACATCGACATTTGAATTTCTTGCTTCAGTGTCAGCCCTTAAGTAGACAAACTCTAATCCCCATTTGTCATTAATCTGGTAGCCCAATCCGATTGAATAAAGGTTTTCATCGTCGACACCTCTGTCTGAATCATAATTGTAATGTCCCACCATTGGCGAAATAGTGACTCCGCTGAGACTAGATTCTTCTGCCGATGCACCGCCTGCTGCGATCAATAGTCCGAATACCAATGGTTTGATTGTTCGATTTCTCATAGTAAGGCTTCCTTTACGGTTATTTTAAAATGTCAAAAAATGGTGATAAGTGTTGTCGTTGTTGATGATGATGGAATTATGCGCGAAAACACGGAGTCTGTTTGTAAAACACTGTAAAATGTCGAAGTAGTGGCAGGATCAATGACTGATAGAGGTGTCTTCACGAAATAACGGCAGTGAGAGCATAAAGGTCGATCCTTTCCCGATTTCGCTTCTCGCTTGAATGCTGCCATTGTGTTTTTCGGCAACTACTTTTACGAAAAATAGACCCAGTCCCGTGCCAGTTTGATCGTGGTGACTACCGCGTTCAAACTGACCAAAGAGATTATCGATGTCGGAAGCTTCGATGCCTGGCCCTTGGTCGATAATGACGATGTAAACATAATCGCCTGCAATTTCCAGCCTGCTTGAAATTTTTGAATGAGTATCACTGTATTTAATTGCATTGGTGAGAAGGTTGGTAATTGCGCGTTCCAGTAAATCGCTATTTCCTAGCACCCAAGTGTCTTCTTGGCATCGATAGTGTTCAAATGAGATATTTCTGGCTATGGCTAAACTGGCAGTTTGATAGATAGCAGAATCCATAACGGCATACATATCACAGGGGGAAAAACTGGTTTCACTGATGTTTTCGGCACGACTAAGCTGTAGAAAATTTTCAGCGTAGCCAAGGTTCTTCTTTATATGAGATTCAATGTTGTTTAATAGTTCTGATTGTTTGGCGTCGATCCCGTCTAACCGCTCCTGTTCGATGATAGAAAGCACAGACACCATAGGCGCTTGTAAGTCATGTGACAGAAAATTCAAGGCGTCGCGTCTATCTCGCTCGACTTTTTTTAGTTTACTCGTATTGGTCATGGTAATGATTATTGTGTCTGAGTGTCTATCCTCAGAGTTGAGAAGGCTTCCCTGGCAGATAAAATCTAACGAACGTTCTTCTTGGTTGGCTTCGTAAGAAAATGACTGGCCATCCTCCAGCAGTTTCTTAATAACGTCAGTCCAGGTAACGCTGTTGCTGATTTTTATCAGAGATAGCAGGTCGATGACATGATTGTCCTCGTTGTCTTTGTGCAAAAATGACTTTGCCTCCTTGTTGATAAATATAATTCGTCCGCAGATATCAGCAACAATAACGGCTTCGTTGAGCTGAGACAGTGTTTGGTGAACCAGCTTGCTGTTCCGTTCTGATTTTTCTTTTTCTAGATTAAGCTCTTCTATCGTTCGTTCAACAATACCGTCACCCCATGTGGTCGTCACTTGATTTTCTGGTGTGTTTGAAAACAACTGGTTTAGTAAGGCTTTGTTTTTCTTGCCGTAGATATCGTGCCAAAAAACCTCCAGGAAAAATGATTCCTTTGCGATTGAAAACATAATGGAGTCGATAAGGATTTCGGTTTTCGGATCGGACGACCGGTCTATTGGCGGGTTGTCATCCAGGGTGCAGATACAGGCCTTTCCATCGTCCAGGGTGGAAAATACTTGCCAGTGTTTGATGGGCAGTACTAATGATAAGTAGTTAAGGCCAAGGATGACATTTTCGAAGCTTTGTTCTCTGTCGTTACCTGTGTCTTCGGTTCGCAGTACATCCAGTTCTCTCCGTAAGTAAGAAACGGCAAGTTCAAGTCGTTTCCAGCTGAACAAAGGATAAAATACTGAAATGGCAATGACGGTAGAGACCGGGGGGATCCAAAATCGGAAAAACATCAGTGCTGTAATACTGCCGGCGACAACCAGAATGTTACTCAGGACAGTGACCATAAATATCGATCGAGGAGCTAGGCCGCTAATAGCGACAA